>JAFGWW010000386.1 GCA_016936955.1 Planctomycetota bacterium
AATGGGTCTTATAAAAGAAGCGAAGCCGGTTGCCGACATCACCCTGAGCCTCAAGGATTTGTTTGATCTCAAAGGCACACCCGTCGCGCAGGCCCAGCATCTCGACCAGCTGCGCAAAAACGATATTCCCGAAGGCGGCGTCATGAAGAGCGACGCGCCGCAGGCTATCGATCCCCTCGCCTATTATGTAGGCAAGGTGGATGTAAATTTCTCTCCCGACCGCAATGTCTCGAAGATCACCGACCTCTCGCCTTACCTCGACCGCGACAAGAAATCCGTCAAAAGTATAACAGGAGAACTTGAACTTGACTGGGGCGATGGCATCGTCAAGGTTAACGCACCGGGCGCACAGGGCGCGTGCGGTTTCCTGCAGAAGGCGGGAGAGATAAAATTGAGCTCCCTCGAAATAATGAGTGGGAATGAATACGCCTCTGTCCTCGCCGTAGCCCTTGACGGCAAGCCAATTCATCAGTCGGAGAAAATTCTGCTGCAGGTGATGACCGAAGACAAAAACTTCGGCTGGAAGACCAGCGGCGACAAGACCAAGACGATTACCGATCTCGGAGCGCCGCCTCTGCTGGTAAAAGATATCAAGGGAAGCATTGCCGTAAGGCATGAAAACGCCTCCGGGATGGAGGCGATAGCTCTCGATGCAAACGGGTACATGAAGGAAAAGACAGGCAGCGCAAAAGGCAACCGGATCGACATCAATCTTGAGAAGGATGTCCTTTACTACATCATCAGGAAATCGCGGCGCTGATACTTACCAGCGCGATGCATTAATATCGGACGACGCATTATCGCTGTCGAGCCACTGTTTCCACGCCGCGATATTGCGGCCGTATTTCTGCTTCGTCACAATCGCAAGCGTGTCGGCCGCCGCAAGATTAACCTTGCGGTCATCCTTCTCCAACCCCGCCCTGCAGAGCGTGAGGGAGATATCCTGCTGCATCTTTTCAGCAGCCTTGAACAGGCCCACCAGAGTATTGCAGCAATCTTCCTGGCCGACAGCGTCGTACAGGGCTTCGGCGACGGCGTCATCGGCGGCAAGCGTGGTGTCGCGCGTTATAGCCCTGATAGTTTCACGACGAAGATGAATCGAATCGGAGGCGAGGTATTTACAGACCGCATCGTTCCGCAAGGCAGGCTTGAGCGCCAGGGAGCAGAGGACAACATTTTTTGAAACCTTGGCAGTCATCACGTCGTCATCCTCACCGGAAAGATCGCGAAGGCGTTCGGCAATGAGGGCCACATCCTTCTCGTCCCGGTTTTTTATAAAATGACACAGCGCCTGCCGCACACGCGAACTGACCGCCCCCTCCCCGTCTGTGAGATACTTTATCAGGCGGTCAACGGCATCGCGCTCTTCACAATTCGCAAGGGCGTCAACATGGGCTTCCTTCATCGCAACCGTCTTGCATGAAAGAGCGATTATCTTCTTCCGGCTTTCGGGCTGGTTAATTTCCCCTATCGCGACCAGGGCCCGCGCCCCGGTTTCGTCCTGCAACTCCACCTTTTCCCACAGCATGGGGAGCGCACCCGCGGCCTTTAGCTTTCCCAGCACGTCAATAAGCGTCAGCCGTATCTTGCTTTTGGTCTTTTCATTCGAGACCGCGGCAACCACCGCAGGCACCGCCTCTTCTCCGCAAGCAACCAGCATGTTTTCTATATTAGCGACAACTTTCCGCTCATCGCACCGCTGGTTCATAATGCCCACTAGTTCGGCGGGAGAATATTTCTTCTCGCTCTTCTCCTCCGCCATTAGGGTAAGAGGCGCGCAAAGAATAATTCCAACTGCGAGCGCAAACCTGAGATTAATTCTGCTTTTCATGATAAGCCCACCCTAGTTTTCATCAAATGGGAAATCCATCCGCTCGAGATCCGCCTTGCCGAGAGTGCGCCAGACAAGGGGAACCGCCTTGAGGGATATTGCGTTATTATTGTTATTCACTACCGCGCTTATCGCCTTATCAACTGCCTCGGAGGACCACCATACATCGGCATTGCCGGTCATCTTCCCCATGGTCTTGGCAAGGGTCGAACCGTAGACATGGGTATCCCAGTTGCCGCCACCGGTTATGTCGACCTCGCCGAGAACAATGACGATACCGTAGAAAGTCATCTGGCCGCTTATATGCAGGTCGCCGTCGATAATGAGGATGCCGCCGCCTTCGACATGGCCGGCCAGCGTCCCGCCGCTCTTGACGTAGGTAACCTGAAAATCATCCTTGCTGCCAAGGTATTTCGGGTTCCCCGCGCTGCCGTAAGTGTCGTAGGTCACAAGGTTGGGGGCGTTGTCTATGATATCTTTCGCGAGGGCATCCAGATCGATCTGGGTGAAGGTGCAGGCATCCAGTCCATCGAGCGCAGCCCCGTCTATCTCGGTATATACATTCTCGTCGGAGGAGATGTTAATATTGTCGAATTCGTCGGGATAATCATCGCCGTCATCCGCAGAATCAGCATCGGTCGAATCAGCCGTGCTTCCGCCGTAACCGAAAGCACTCACAGGCCGGGCCTCGTCGTCGGTGCGTGTGTAATCGTCCTCTGCGCCCGCGCCGCCGGTCTGGAACTCGTCGGTTTTTTTGCTGCTACTTTTCTTTGCATTGACATCGCCGGTCTGAGTGTCCATCCAGTGGTCCTTGCCGCTCAACCCCATATTGCCCTTGAAGTCAATGTCGGGATCCGTCGATACATAAAGGGGCGAGGGAATGCTCCCGCGAAGCCGACTTTCAAGGGATTCCTTCGTCACCTTAAGAACAACCTGCTCCCCGCGCACCAGGTCATGCCTGCCCGTGGGGGCGCTTGCCGAAGTCATGATATAATAATCGAAAAGCGATTCTCCCGTATCATTATGGACAGTGGAGGAGACCTCGGTCATGAAAGTATCGCTCTCAGGGGGGTTGGGGTTACCGCTGCCGTAGGCAAGGTAGGCCGACCTGACCTGCACGGTATAATCAACCCCGTTGGCGCTTCCGGTCACGGTCCTGACGTCGCCACCCGTATCGTCCGGGTTCTGGCCGACAAAACCAAGAAGCTCACCGTAACTGTAAACCGGTTCGGTACTCCTCAACATGGCGAGAGTGGTATTGATGCCGATATCGGCAGTGATCATGGCATTCTCGTAGTCGACCTGCGCGTTGCTGGTGCTGGCCGAACTCTGGGTCATGATGAAGAGGGAGAAGACTATTCCCGTAATGACGACCATGAATATCATCGTCATGATAAGGGCGCTTCCGCGCTGTGCATTCCTGATCCCGTACATGGCCGCCTCCTTTATATGAACCGTTCAATTTTGCTGATTGCGCATCTCGATCGTTGTCGAAACATTCTCGAAGAGAGGGAGTTTGCTCTCCGTATTACTCAGATAAAGCGTTACCCGTATGCGAGTGCCGTTCTGTTCAAACATGGGATCCGCGTCGCCGTCGCCGTCCATGTCAGGCCAGTCCGCCCCGTCCGTATTATCCAGCCTGACTACGTAATCTGGGGTGAGAATCATTACCCGCTCCGGCACATCTATCCCGCGCGTGGCGTCAGCCCCCGCGCTGTACACCTTCTCAAGATGCCCCACATCGAACGTGTCTACGGTATCCCCGTCCCGGTTGAGGTCAATGCCGCGGTCGCCTTCGGTAAAGGTGCCGGTTTTTACATACCTGATTGTCGTATAAAAACTCTGGGTGGAAGAGGATGTCTCGTGGCTCTTGTCGAGAAAATCTCCGGGGAAATAATCATCGCGCACGGCGCCCCACTCCACCACAGGCGAATCACCGGAGAAATCGAGGACATCCCCGTCGTCGTCATGGTCTACCGGAACAAGAAAGCGGAAATTGTCGTCGCCGTAGATTGATATGGCCCAGTTATCGGGTATGTATCCGGCCTGCAGGCTATCGGCAAGGTTATCAAGGGCGAGAGAGGCGGACTCAACCAGTGTAAGGCTTTGCTGCTCAACCTCGGCGCTTGAGCTTATACTGGAGGCGAAGGCCATAACGGTTACCATTATAACGGAGAGAATGGCCATGGAGATCATCAGTTCCAGCAAGGTCATTCCCCGGCGATTAAGGCTTATAGCTTCAGGCATTTTACTTCTCCCTCAATAATTCCCTATTCGACCGCGTCATACCGGGCAACCGCCACAAACCGGCTGATGCTCATGGTTCCGTTGCGGGTGCGCCACGAAACGCGAACCTCGACCGGCGCAAGCATAACCTGGTCCATCAAATCTCCGGAGAGGGACGAGTAATCTTTCTTTGACCCGGCGTCGCCGTCGATATCCATCTCCCCGTAATACATCCCGTCCTCTACGTAGAGGGTGTCTTCGTCAGCACCGAGTTCGTAGGGGATCTTGTCTTCATTAAGATGGAGGATTATCTGGCCCACGTTCTGCGACCCTTCGGGCGGAACCATGCCGACAATGTCAAAAGTCGTGTTGGCGGAGTCGCTATAATAGGAAAGCAGGCTGTTGAGGTATGTATCGTCGCCGCTGTCCATCCGGCCCCGGGCCTGCACCTCGGAAATTTTCGCGAGTATTTCCTTGTTCGCGATGCGCTCTTCGCGGAGGGTTCTGCCCAGATCGGAGGTTGAGAAAAAAGAGGCGGCCAGGCCAAGAGCGCCTATGGCAAGAATCGCCATCGCTACAGCCACCTCAACAAGGGTCAATCCATTTTCACGCCTCATGATTTTCTCCCTGGCATCTCAATATCAAACGCAGCATAATAAACAACAGGCGTTCCAGTTGATACTTTTATACTCATGAATAATGATTGAAAGAGCAATTCAACCTGCCATCGCCACGTATCACATGCAACAAATCAGCGGCACTGGCATGGTAAATGCTTAATGTGCAGGATATAATCGCGATGATTGGATTTCACTGAGTGACATTCAGCGTCGCCCCCGTTGTTTGTTGTAATAATTGCTGTGTTTTTTTGTAAGCAAACCAGTTGCATGGAATGCAAAAGCGCCACAAAATAGTTACAGTTGGGCCGCCGCCACTGCTACGGGAGTGTAGCAAGAAAAGGTAAAATGGTTTTTCTCAAAAGCCTCCAGATAAAGCTTATGCTGAGTATGGTGTTTGTCGCCCTCGTGTCGATGAGCATTGTGCATCACATCTACCGGATCTGGATCATCACCT
Source organism: Planctomycetota bacterium (assembly GCA_016936955.1). Taxonomy (GTDB): domain Bacteria; phylum Planctomycetota; class SZUA-567; order SZUA-567; family SZUA-567; genus JAFGWW01. The sequence goes on from JAFGWW010000386.1 coordinate 5,132, forward strand.
CTATCGAGGACAGGATTTCCTCCCGGCTGGAGATGGCCCTCTACGCCTACGACCCCAAGGCCGACGCAAGCGCGAGCAAGGTTTATGACCTTTACGGGCAGATGATTCCCATCGCGCGGCGTTTCGACCTTGGAGGCATCGGCCTCGTCCGCAGCAAAGACCGTTACCTGACCATAAATGTCGGCCTCCCCTTCAACTACGAAACCTTCATCAACCTTATGGAAAAAAATCAGGGTGGGAATTTCGACAGCCCCGGAGTGGTTACCAAAACGAGCGACGGGCAAAATCTGGTAGGCATACTGCGAACCACTCACCCCGACGGCAATATCGCTTACCTTATCGTGACCAGCCCTCTGGAGAGTGTGGAAAACGCCAAGGACTCGCTCTCCCTGATAATGTGGATAACCTTCTCGGGATGCCTGATAATAACCCTGCTTTTGTCGTATTTGCTGCGAAATACGGTAACCCGCCCGCTCAAAAGACTTACAAATGCGATGAAGGTTATATCGAAAGGCGACCTCTCCGCAACGGTGAACATGGATGTGGATAACGAACTCCGCGACCTTACCTCAAGCTTTAACATGATGGTCGCAGAACTGGCCCAGCACAGGGCGAGCATTCTTGAATACCAGTCTTCCCTGCAGGACAAGATAAGCGAGATCAGGAAGGAACTTGTAAGCAAGGAGGCCGAGCTTATCCGCGCCGCCAAGCTCGCCTCGGTCGGTGAACTTGCGGCCGGCGTGGCCCATGAACTCAACAACCCGCTCCACCACCTTCTCCTCACCGCCGACCTCGCTCTGGAAGACGCGGCTTCGGATCGGGAGAAAAAACGCCTCGAATCGATGATAACCCAGATCAGGAGATGCCGCGTAATCGTGGAAGACCTGCTGGAATATTCGCGCACCGGCATCGACAAACCGGAAAGCTTCTGCGTCCAGGCCCTCATCGAGGAGATAGTAAAGCAGTACCGGGAGCAGCATATTACCAATGGCGCTGAAATCAGCGTCCAGATCTCCGATAACCCGCCACAAATCTGCGGCACCAAGGACGAGTTGCGCCGTGTATTCGCAAACATAATACTTAATGCGATTCAGTCGATCGAAGGAAGCGATGGCATGGTGTCGATCAGCATCAGCCATGACGGATCGAGCGAACTTACTGTTGTTATTGAGGATAACGGATCGGGAATGGACGAAAAGGTGCGCGAGAGGATATTTGAGCCATTTTTTACCACCAAGGAAGTTGGCAAGGGAACGGGTCTTGGCCTTGCAATTGCTTATGGAATTATTACGCGACACCACGGGCGCATCAACGTGGAGAGCGAGGCGGGGAAAGGCACGAAGTTCACCATCGTCCTCCCCGCAAACCGTGCCGAATGCCAGTGATGTTGCGCGAGAAGTGACAGGAGAAAGCATTGTCGGAAGAGAAAATTCTGCTGGTAGACGACGAGCCCGCCCTGCTGGACGTTGTGGCCGAGGTTCTGGAAAGGGACGGTTACGAGGTAGCAACGGCTGAAGGCTGGCGAAAAGCGGAGGAGCTTGCAAAACATACTGATTTCGATCTCTTCGTGCTGGATTTTAAAATGCCGGAGGTGGACGGGTTGCAGCTGATGGAAAGGCTGCGCAGAATTACCCCCACCGCCGAAGCGATGATAATCACCGGCCACGCCTCGGTAAGCCAGGGCGTGGAGGCGATAAAACGGGGCGCGCGCGATTACCTGACCAAGCCGGTCGAACGCAGCGAATTGCTTCACCGCGTCCGTTCCATCATGGAAAGGCGCAGGCTCCGCCTCTCGCTCAAGCAGAGAGAGAGCGAGCTGAAAGACAAGTACAGCTTCCGCGAGATAATCGGAGCAAGCAGAAGTATTGACGAGATCAGGGAGATGGCTCTCAAGGCGACCTCGATCAGGACCAGCGTGCTGATTCAGGGCGAGAGCGGAACCGGCAAGGAGCTCGTGGCGCGCGCAATCCACTACGCGAGCGGCCAGAGCGAAGGCCCCTTTATCGCCGTAAACTGCGGGGCGATTTCCCCGAACATCGCCGAGCGTGAATTCTTCGGCCACGAGAAAGGTTCGTTCACCGGCGCCCACGAAATGAAGACCGGATACTTCGAGGCTGCGGGCAACGGGACCCTGTTCCTCGACGAGATCGGCGAGCTGCCGCTGGATCTGCAGGTCAAGCTCCTGCGGGTTCTCGACAACAACGAGATTATGCGCGTGGGCGGGAATTCGCCCATTAAGGTCAATCCGCGAATGCTTTTCGCCACCAACCGCGACCTGGAAGACATGGTGGAGAAGAGAAGCTTCCGGAAAGACCTTTATTACAGGATAAACGTGATCAACATTACGGTGCCGCCCCTGCGGGAGAGGCGCGAAGACATCCCGCTTCTGGCGGTCGAGTTTATCCGGCGCAACACAAAGAACATGGGCATACCGCCCAAGGTCATCACGGAAGAGGCGCTTATCGCTCTGGAAGACTACGACTGGCCCGGCAATGCGCGGGAACTGCAGAACGCTATCGAGCGCAGCGTTGCCCTGTGCCGTGGGGCGGAGATTAGGCTGGAGCATCTTCCGGGCTGGCTTATCGACAACCGGCATGAAGAGGACTCGTCGCCCCCGACCACCGATTTCATGGCCGCACGGCGACAGGCGCAGGAGAGGTTTGACAAACGCTTCATCACCAAGGCACTCGACGATACCTACGGCAATGTTTCCCAGGCCGCAAAAAATATCGGGATCGCAAGAAGCGCCCTACAACGCTTCATGAGAAAATACGGCATAGAGCGGAACGGGAACGACAGCTGAAGCCGTCAGAACGACGCTTATGTTTTACGGAAAGAACACATGAACCCGGCAACCGAATCACACAGGCAGAGAGACAAAGCCTTCACCCTGGTAGAGCTGCTGGTGGTAATTACCATCATTGTCATCCTTGCCGGGATGCTGCTCTCAGTGCTCTCCTTCGCCCGCGAATCGGCAAAGGCGACCTACTGCGCCAACAATCTGCGGCAGATGGGGCAGGCGATGATCATGTATGAGAACAGCGAACGCTCAATGCCCCTTGGCGACTTGCCGATATCCCTCAAACCCTACGACGGCAACCCCAAATTGTATGTCTGCCCGCTGGACGATACCGGCACCACCGACAGCTACTCGCCCTATTACGTCGCCCGTACCTACCAAAAGACCGACGAATATATCCTCGGATGCCATCGCCACGGCATCGGCAAAAAAGGGCCGGTGCTTTATGGAATGGCGAATACGCGCATGTGCGAATACAAACAGATCTATTCTTCCGGCACTTCCGTTGACTTCGGCGAGGAGTTGAATAGCAAATCTGTTGATTTCGCTGACGGCTCAAGCGCAACAGTGAACGGATCAGGAAGCATGATCATCCTCGCATCCTTTACTGAAAATAAAGGGCGCAGCTACAATCTAATAAAGATCAAGCAGAACAACCACAGCAAAGTGGAGAGCACAGTTATAACCGGCACGGCTTTCGAGGTAGTCGCCCCAAGCGCCATCGCCTCCGCCCTGGGCACCAAGTTTACTGTTACCACCAGCAGCAACCCCAATGATTTTTCTACCGACCTCTCCGTCAGTTCCGGCACCGTAAAATTCTCCAGCCGGAAGCCAAAGGCAAGATCAGAAAAAATCAATGCAGGAAACAGCAAAACCATCTCCATGAAAAAAGGCAACTGCCCCAAGGATTGAGGCAGCCGCCTATCTTGTCACACACAAACCCGGATTCAGATATACTGATTGATAAGCTGCTCGTAAAGCTCCTGCCGACCGCTGATCTGTGCCGGTTCGCCACCGGCCAGAGCTATAGCGTGAAGGTCTTCGAGGGAAAGCCCACCCGCCTCGAAATCTGCCCCCTTGCCGCTGTCGAAGCTTGCGTATCTTTCGGCGCGCCATTTTTTATAGGGCGAGGCTGAGAGAATCCTGCCCGCCGCCACAAGCGCCCGTGCGAAGACATCCATGCCGCTGATGTGGGCGATGAAAATATCCTCCAG
>JAFGWW010000387.1 GCA_016936955.1 Planctomycetota bacterium
AAGAGGGACGTGGCCACCACGCGCAACGAACCGGTGCCGATGAATATACGTAACGCACCGACCGGTTTGATGGAACAGATGGGTTACGGCAAGGGCTATGTTTACGATCATAACGCGCCGGACAGCTTTTCCGGGCAGCAGTTTTTGCCCGACGCGCTGGACGGCAGCGATTATTACGAGCCGGGTGCTTTCGGATTTGAGAAGGAGATCAGAAAGCGCCTCGATTACTGGGCAAAGCTCAAACAGAAAAGAAACGATGGGGGAAGATGATGGCTGAAACGGAAGGCAAAGGCCCTGAAGAAAATCCGGTGGATAAAGCCGTAGAGCAGAATTCTGCCGCTGATGCCGGTGACGATACTGCAGGCAAGGAGATTCCGGCCGAAGCTCAGCAGGAGCTTGCGAAGGCCGAGGCGTTGATGATGGGCCTTGGCGGGGGTGGGGCGGGCAAGGTTCCGCGCAAGAAGCCGGGATGTGTCGCCTTCTTTTATTTTATCGCCTTCGCGCTCTTGATCGGCTTTGGCTTCTTTACCTGGTACGACAAACCGTCAGTCTATGAATATAAGCCAGTCAGCACGCCAAAGGAGAAAAGGCTATATGTGGGCGGCAGGCTCGGACTTGTTCTGCCCGAGGGTTGGCGGCAGGTAACCATGGCCAAGTTTTCCGGGCCGGACGGTAACAGCCTGTCGGTAAACATCTCCAGCGTGAGAGTTATCGGCATGGCCCCGAAATCATTCAACGGGCAGATTATTCCGAATACCTATACGGCCGTGGCTTACGGCAACAGCATTCTCAGCCTGAGCGGCAAGGGCACGGAAGTTCTCTGGACACGTTATATACAAATGGGCAATCGCAAAGGCGTTGAGGCGTGCGTGCGTTCCGGCGAGGGGAAATATATCCGGGGTGTGGCTTTTGTGGACGAGAAGATGCGGGCGGTCGATATGCGATTCACCCTGAACGGCCGGGAGGGTTCGCCTTCGTGGCAGGATGCGACCACGATCCTCACCACTCTTGACGAGGCCGATCCGCCAAAACCCGTGCCGCACCGGAAGGGTGTAGCTGAAAAGGCTGAGGCTGGCGAATAGGGAGTATGCTACGAAATCAGGGAGAGGAATGCTTCTTCCGTCTCCGTGCCCATTGATGATAATGAGTAATATTTTTCCGCGTTCTTGCTTGCCGACATGCTGAGCACCTCGAAACCTTCGGGGTTGTCCATAAGTTCATCGATGCGCGCCGCAAGATGTTCGGAGCTGTCCATCTCGAAAAGCAGACCGCCGCGGGTGGTCTCGAGCATTTCCGGAAATACTCCCGTAAAGGGCAGCACGACCGGAACCCCCGAAGCCTGCGCCTCGATTGCGCTCATCCCCAGCGCCTCTTCCGCTCTTGAGGGCAGGGCGAAGAGGCTTATCTTTTTATAAAAGTCTGCTTTCTGTTCGTTATTCAGCTCGCCCAGATATTCGAAGCGGTTCTCGATGCGCTTGCCTTTTACCAGATCCATGACGTGGGAGAAATAGGCCCTGTCCTGAATTTTTCCCGCCACCTTTATAAATACCTGCCTGCCCCTGTCGTTTACCAGTTGCGCCACGGCGTTGACGAGGAGGTCGAGTCCTTTGCGTGGATTGATTGAGGAGAGGTAGCCGACGGTGAATGGGTGGCGCTGCGGGATCGCGCCGGATGCAAAATTGGAGATGTTGACGCCTGGGCGTATAAAGCGCATCCGCGCCGGGGCCACGCCGAGAAACTCGGTCATTTTGCGCCCGTAGGATTTTGCGGTCGAGATAAAGAGGTCTATTGATTTCGCGTTCTGCCGGATAATTTTCCGCGCCTCGTTTATATAGGGCGCGCCCATCTGTTCGAGAAAATTATCCTCGCCGATATTGTTGCAGACAATCTTGCAGCCGAGTTCCTCTTTCAGAAACGGCGCGATGCCGGAGAGCAGCGAGTTGGTTATGTTTACAATGTCCGGTGTGCCGTGCTTTTTCATGAATTCAACAAGGCGCAGGATCTCGTCTCTCTGTTTTCCGTTTGTCCCGGAAAGCATTGAGAGGGTAAGGGGGCCAAGTTTCGCAGGGTCGGTTGAGGCAGACGAGGAAGCAAGCTTGTTTATCAGCGACGGCGAATCGAGAAGGCGCTTCATGAAATTCGGAACCATTCTGAAGAGGGCCGATTCCTGCTGAAGGTAGAGACTGATGCCGCCGAAAAAAAGGGGCGTAAACTCAACCCCGTCCCCGTCGTCAGGTTTCATCGGGCTGTAGAGCGGTATGGCTTTGACGTCGTGGCCGCGGCGGATCAGTTCGCGCACGAGGGCAAGGTCGCGCGTGCATCCTCCGCAGTAGCTTCCCGCCGCGCCCGCGGCGATGTAGGCTATTTTCAAGCTTCTTGATGGGTTCGACATTCCATGTTCCTGTGCGGTACTCCGCCTATTATTTAATTCGTAAAGATCTTCGCCTCAAGAGCGTAGCTGGAGTCAGGATAATTCTCAATTATCTTGCGCCCTATTCTGGCCGCTTCTTCCGGCTTGCCAATTTTCTTGAAAAGAGTCGCGCAGCGGAAAAAAGCTTCAGGGGCGTAGGTGCTCTGCGGGCTGGCCGTGACAAAAAGCAGGAACTGCTTGATCGCTTCCGCGTCATTGTTCTCGGCTATGGCGATTCGGGCGCGCATGATTGACGAATAGCCGTCCATCTTCTCCATCGGATATTCCCACTCCAGGATCTCCAGCCAATTTTTTGCGGCATCGGTTTCGTTGCGCTTCAGGAAATCGTCCACAGCCTTGTAGAGCGCACCCTTCCTGACCGTATCTTGGGCGAAGGAACGCTTATAAAGAATCATCTCAGCAGCTTCGGTGTATATCTTTCGGGCCTTCTCGCCTTTCCCTTTCTGACGATAGATGTCGCCGATCTTGATCTTGGTGATTCTGACGATATTGTCTTCGAGAACATCTGCGTAACGCCCCACAACCTTGTCGTATTCATTGAGGGCTGCGTCCGGGTCTTTGATGTAATAGAGCAGGGTGTCGCCGCTCTCCCTTGTGAGGCGGGCGATATACTTCCTGTTTTTTTCAAGCTTCTTGATGGCCGCGCGGTATACCGCCAGCGCTTCCTGCGGCTTGTCGGCCGGCGTTTCGCGCAGAAGCTGACCGAGGGTTATCGACGTATCGTATAGTTCCTTGTCGTTCAGGTCGGCGCGCGCGAGCATGGCCTTGCATGCGGATATTGTCTGGTCGCGGTAGGCGTTCTCCGGTAGGAGCGCTTCAATTATTTTCCCGTTGTCGTTTTTATGCATCCTGTCGAAGGGATAGGCTGCGATGGTCTTGAGATAATTCTTCGGTCTGTCCAGTTCCTGTTGAATCTGCCGCTGGGGGGAGAAGCTGATGCTTGCCCGGTTTGTCTGGTCAATCCCGTCCCCTTTTACCGAGATGCTACGTAGGGCGGGGGAGAGGTATACGTGGTTGGCTTCCCCTTTTACGAGCGGGGTCGAAACGCCATCACCGAAATCTACGGTCACCTTTGCCGCGCGCTTTTGCGAAGAAGTGGAGACCATATAGCGCATCATGTGTACGCCATTGACCATGCACTCGCCTTTGTTCTCTATTGCGATTGTCCCTATGCCGGTGCCGTTATGGCTGATCTCTCCCGGGGTGAATCTGCTCACCGGCGCGAAAGATTCTGCGGCGATGGGTTCGGGCTTGTTCATGCCGGGATACTTCCATGCAGCACAGGTGATGCTTGGGCCGGCGAAGTTGACATGGTAGTAGGCGAATTTATGGATGCCTTTTTTCAGGTCGATCGTTTTGTTGTATTTGGCGTCCCACCTCGCCCCGTGTCCTCCCGGCCAGTCGACGATAAGTTTGCCGTCCACGAGAAGAAAGCTGGCGTCGTCGGAGGAGGTGGCGAAGGTGTAGGCGCCGTCGACGCCGCATCCGAGCCAGCCCTCATATATGCTGACGAAAGGGTCTTCCGAGGTGGAGAAATAATTATAGCCGTGGTAAACGCGGTCCACGAAGTCGGTGCCGTAAACAGGTCCGTCTTTGACCTTTTTCAAGATCTTCTCCATCTCCGCGAAATTGTCCGCGTTCATGCCGGAGGGGAGGGGGAGGGTGGTGAGAAGAAGCCCGGAGGTTGGCTCCCAATCCGATTTGGCGGGCGGGATGCTGAGTGCATCGTTTGCGGGCTCTGCTTTGCTTTCGCCGTCGTTCTTTACTCCAAAGAGTATGGAAATGTTTTTCGGATTTCTGAATTCGAAAGTTATGCGTAAAAAGTCGCCGGGGCCGGCCTGTATGACCTTGTGGTTGAGCAACCCTTCCGCATCGCGGACGACGATATCGGAGCCGTCAGGGTTGGCGAATCCTGCGTGATAGAAAGAGGCAACCCCGACTCTGCGGTTGCCCCACACCGGGGTTTTGTCAGGCGGAGAGAGCCTGATTTCATACTCACGCGCGGGTATGGCTTCGGCCGGGAGTGGTTCTCCGGCGGGGAGGGATGCCGCTGCGCAGGCGATCATGGTTAGCAAAAATATCAGTCTTTTAGCCATACATGAAGGGTAGTGCAGAGTGCGAATCTACTCAAGCAAAAAGAGGCGTGAAAAGAGCGATTGCATTAAACCGTGAATTTGATGTATTGCCGGTTGTTGCCGAGAAGGACAATGTTCTGGCTGTCGTGGAGAAGCTTTCCCATGCTTGCCAGGTTCTCCGCGTCTTCGGCGCTGTAGACCATCTCCAGCATTTTCTTCAGATCCTTGGGCGCGGTCAGGGCGTGCTTCTCATATCCGAGCATCCGCGGGAGTTTGGCTTGTATCTGCTCCGCCCTGAAAGCGGCGTGGGACTTGTTCTGCTCAAGGTATTCTTTCCACCCTTCGCTCTCGTCTTCGAATTCGTCCGGGGCGATCTCGGTTGTGTCGTTGGAGGACGCGTTGTTGCTGGCTGGGGCGGAATCTTCCATTTCCGCCAGACCCGGCACTGCGGTCTTGCTGGAGACGTCTTCCATGTCGCGGGCGAGGTGGGTGCCGTTAAGGCTGTGGTCGATAACGAAAAAACGGTTATGGAACCTGAATACCGTGGCGTGGTAGCGGCTGACGCCAGGATCCTCGACGATTATGTCGCAGTCCTGGCCCCTTCCGATAAGCCAGTGCTGCCTGCCCGTTTCGGGCAGGTCTATCGCGCGGCCTTTAGCTTCCAGTCTTAGTTCCGGCATTGTTCCTGTCCCCGCCGAAGTATGTTTACTCTGCGCTGCTCTTGGCGTAAAGGATTCTTCCGCATCCCGCGCAGATGCATTTCTTGATGTCGGTTCCCGTAATGACGACGTTCTCAATGTTGGCGTTGGCCTTGCGGAAGCAACTCTGGCAGATTGCGTTTTTCATCTCGGCCATGGCTATTCCCTGCCCGCGGCGGAGGGAGAGGCGGTAGGCTTCCATGGCGTTGGGGTCGATCGCATCGACCTTCTTGACCTGCGGTTCGCGCTTCTCCTTGAGTGCCTTGCCGAGAACCTTTATCTCGTCCGTTTCTTTCTGGACTTCCAGTTTGAGCTCTTCGATTTTCTTCTCGGCTTCGGTGACGGACTCAAGCTTTTCCTTGAGCGAGTTGCGGAGCTGTTCAAGCTCTTCCATATGCTGGAGCGAGAGGGTCTCCTTGTCGTTGATAAGCTGCTTGAGATCCTTGATGCGGGTGGTTACGATCTTGTATTCCTTGTTGTTCTTGATGCCCTTGAGTTTTTCCTGCTGGTCGTCGATTTCGGCTTCGGCCGTCCTGATGTCGAGGTTGCAGTTATCAAGCTCGCTCGCCTTCTCCTTGATGATGCTCTCTGCCTTGCGACGCTCTTCCCTGGCCGCGGCGATCTTGTTCTCCTCTTCCTGAATCTCCTGAGGGCCCGCGTCCAGGCGCTTTTTGAGCTGTACCAGTTGGCTGTCGATTTCGAATAGGTTAAGAAGTTCCTGCATGGCTGTGCTCATTTTAAGTTATCTCCGCTTTCATTTATTTTATATTCAGATTTATATTTATTGAGTCTCAAAATACAACTCGAAAAGATTGCCGCCTCGCGCAAAACAAACGCCCACCATGGAGGCGGGCGTTACGTAGTTCAGGCGTCGAAAGCGTCTTCGAGGAACCCGTGAAGTTTTCGGGCCCTTACAGGATGCTGGAGTTTCCTCAGGGCCTTGGCTTCGATCTGGCGTACTCGTTCGCGGGTTACGTTGAACTTTCTGCCTACCTCCTCAAGGGTGTAGGTGTAATCGTCTCCTATGCCGTAGCGGAGCTTGATAATCTCCCGCTCCCTGAAGCTCAGGCTCGAGAGGACGGCGTCGATCTTGTCCTTGAGCATCTCGTAGCTCGCCACGTTGACCGGGCTCTCGGCAGATTTGTCCTCAATGAAATCGCCGAAGTGGCTGTCGTCCGAATCGCCGCTGCCGATGGGGCGGTCGAGGGAGATGGGATGCTTGCTGATGCGGAGCACCCTTCTTGCCTCGGTGATCGGAATCTCGGCGTTCTTCGCGATCTCTTCCACGGTCGGCTCGCGCCCGAGCTCCTGCACCAACAGCTTGGTGATGCGGCGGAGCTTGCTCATGGTTTCGATCATGTGGACCGGAATCCTGATCGTGCGGGCTTGGTCAGCGATAGCGCGGGTAATGGCCTGACGGATCCACCATGTGGCGTAGGTTGAGAATTTGTAGCCCCGGCGGTATTCGTATTTCTCCACCGCCTTCATCAGGCCGGTGTTGCCTTCCTGGATCAGGTCGATGAAGCTCAGGCCGCGGTGGCGGTACTTCTTGGCGATGGAGACCACGAGGCGGAGGTTGCCGCTCGATAGCTCCTGCTTGACCTTCTGATAAGCGCGGTAGCGTTTGCCTATATGGGAGGCGCGGCTGTGCAGACGGGTGAGGGGTTC
>JAFGWW010000388.1 GCA_016936955.1 Planctomycetota bacterium
CCTACGCAATGGAAATCGTCCAACGGCTTGATATGAAACATCTTATGGAACACTCGTCATCCTTGGTTTGATGCGTTTACCCTGGCCCTGAAAACCAGATGTACTTCCTTGTTCTCCTCCTGAGCCAATTGTTCAGCTATTTCAACTGCCGTAAATCCTGAGCCCAAAACTATAATTTTATTGGCTACATCGGTTTTGCTCTTGAGACGTGAAAGGCTTGAATATGATTTGGATACATATTCCACCCCATTGGGTAAATCATGTCCTTTGATGAACGTTGGTATACTGGGTCGAGAGCCAGTTGCGAAAATCAATTTATGAAATGCAACTTTGCCTCCTGATTTAAGATGAAGCAATTGTTCTTTAGTGTCGACTTTAACAACCGTATCTACAAGAACTTCGCCACCCTGATCCAGAAATGGTTTGGGACCCATGACATTTTCATCAACAGTCCCTAGTTCGTGAAACACATATGGGATTCCGCAAGGGACTACTCCCTTATCCTCTTCTTTGATCATCAATATGGATTTATCTGGGTGCTGTTTCTTTACGGTTGCCGCAGTAACGATTCCTGAGGGGCCACCACCAATAACTACAACATCGTATGAATTCAATTTTTTCACCTATATAAAGAATTTGTCTGTAAAAGTATAATTGTAGATTTAGCTATTTATTACCTTTAGCATTCATAAATAAAAGCATACTGTAATAGTTAATAACCGGAGGCTGTAGGTCCGAATCCTGCCCCGGATGCCGTCAATTATACGGAAATCTTAAGATACATCCGGGGAAGAATATCCGGCAGACTGCCGATATCGGGGATGACCGTATATCGACGATGAGGAAACATGATTTCCATATCGGCAAGGGAATTTTCTTCAGTGCTGATGGCGAAAGTGGAGATTGATTGCCTTTCGTTTTCCTCGCAAGCCATGCGTACATCATGCTGGGCATAGCGGGTATTCGGATCGTAACCCGAATCCAACGGTTTACCATCGGTTATGAGTAAAATCAGTCGCTGTTTGGCTTCTATACGGGAAAGCAGATAACCGGAATGCCTTAACGCAGCACCTATCCGGGTTGAGTTATGCGGATAAGCGCTCATTATGCGGGAACGGGCGTCGTCATCCCACGCAGCGTCAAAATTCTTGAATAGATGGTACTCACACTGCTCACGCCCACTGGAGCAAAAACCGGCAACAGCGAACCGGTCATCGAGCGAATTAAGCCCCTGCCCCAAGATCAGGGCCGCGTATTTCTCAATCTCCAAAAACTTGGCCTGCCCCGCTGACTGGGCTGTTGAGCCACTGATGTCGAGCAAGATGAGAACAGCCAAATCACGGCGCATAATCTTCGGCTTTTCATAGAAATCAATACGCGGGTCTACATCTACGCGGGAATCCACCCTGTATTTGATCAGGCGCTCCACATCGATGCTGTCGCCCGACTCCAGTCGTCGTTCAACCCGGACAATATCCGGCTTGAGCCGTTCAAAGATGCGCTGAACCTTTTTGGCGGTCCGCATCAAGCTTTCCGGCAATTCTGCATGGCCGCGTTTGTCCGATTCCATAGAAATGATACCGCACCAATTTTCGTAATAGTCCCCTTCGGCCTGGTTCCATTCCGGATACCAAAATCGCGCTTTGCTCTTACCATCACGCTGCTCAGTATTATTTCCATTGTCATCTGAGCCATGAGACGTTGCCAAGGATTGATCTTCCTTGTTCTCCGGCTTACTGACCGATTTTTTCGAACGATCCTTCAAGTCTGAAATCATTGCATCAGAGGGAGGCGTGCCAACCTTGCCATGGAAACGGAAATCGGGCAGGAAGGCATAGGGACGCATAAGGGATTCCCCAAGCCCTCGATTTGATTGGATCAGATGCTTGACCTCTGGCGAATCCAGAATCGATGCGGAGGAGAAAACATTCTCCAGACCATTTGCGATTTTAACCAGCCGCATCCCCAAATCAGAACATGGCGAAACAGAAGCGGCATCACAAAAAACTCTTTCAGCTTCATTTAGTGGAGGATTTTCTGAAAATTCGGTCGCAAGACCGAAGTCAATCAAACGCCGACACCCGGGCCACCGGCTCCGCGCCGCTATAATGCCACGCAAGTATTCCAGAATGGTAAACACATTGATCTTCGCGGTATCCTCGCCGACAAGATCGGATGCTTTTTCAAATTCCGGATGACCATGCAGTACAGAAAAAGTTTGCTCTAACAGCATGGACGCAGTAATTATCGTGCAAAGCCGATACCAGTCACGATTACGCTCAGTTGCCGGGAAATGTCGGATAACTGCCGGAAGATAGAGCCATCGGTACATGGCAACCATTCGCGAACCGCTTTCGATAAGGTCATCGGAGTCGAGTTGACGGAAATCATCAACCTCCACATCAAAACCTGTCAAGGCGCGCAACAGGCTTTTAAGAGAGCCTTTTATACTTTCAAGGCGACACTCCCGCGTCAACTTGAGTATTATGCTTTCTGATGCCTTGCTCTCGGCAGCCATAAACCGGTTGCCTGCATGGCCATTGGCTGCATGAATACGCAAACCATCATTTACATAGAGTTCAATTTCTTCCGGAGTAAGGCGTGAATAAAGCTTGCTGTATCCTCTGAGCAGCGAGAAGGCCAATTCGCCATCGATGTGATATAATCGGCGACAGAGAGTAAGGCCATGCCGCACACGGGCGGGGGTGTCACCTAGGGCACCATCCCCAAGCAACTTGAAAAATCCTATGCCAAAATACAGTTTGCTTGCTGAAAGAAGTTGTCCGACCTCCACGACATCCTCGAATATGGAGGGGATCTCGAATATCCATTTTGTCTGTTGCGTCAGGGCGCTCAGGAATTCATTAAGGATATGGTCATAGAAATGCTTATCTGCATTCCTGAGCATACCGAAGAACGCGTTGGTGACTTCTTCACGGTTCTCGCCTAGCAGGCCTTCATCAAAAAAACCATCTATACTTTTCCGGAAAATATCCCTATACCCCCAACAGACATTATTGAGGTCGAATCCCTGATAACGGTCTGTTGGTGAAGAGGCTGAATCATTCATCTACAGGTGCATTCCCGCTCATCAATTCACCGAAATACAAACTCGCGATATCATTGATAGATTGCATAATTTCCGTCTCGTCGGCGAGTGTTTGCGTGATAGCAGTATTGCACGCCTCCACCGGTGAAAGGCCGTGCTTGATCAGCCTTCCGACATAAACAAGCAAGCGGGAACTGACCCCCTCCTCTATCCCGAAGCCCTTTAGTTCCCGGATTTTTTGCCCCATCTCCGCTAATCTGTTGCTGGTTTCCATGTCAAGTCCGCTCTCGGTCTGAATGATCTGGCTCTCGGTCTCAACATCAGGGTGGTTAAAAATAAGTGAAGCAAAGCGCTGCTTCGTCGACTCCTTCAGGTCTTTGACTATGCTTTGGTATCCGGGGTTATATGACAGGACCATCATGAATTTCGGGTGGGCACGGATCACCTCTCCCGTTTTATCAAGGTACAGGATGCGCCGGTCATCGGTAAGGGAATGGATGATTACCGTGGTGTCTTTGCGGGCCTCCACCACCTCGTCAAGATAGCAGATACCTCCGTACCTTACCGCCAGGGTCAAAGACCCATCCTGCCAGACCGTCTCATCATTTTTAAGCAGGTACCGGCCCACCAGATCGGCAGATGTCAAATCCTCGTGGCAAGATACGGTAACAAGAGGAAGGCCAAGCCCATATGCCATATACTCAACAAATCTAGTTTTCCCGCAACCGGTAGGCCCTTTCAGAATCATCGGAATCCGACTCTCGAAAGCAGCCCTGAATATCGCCTCCTCATCACGTTGAGGAATATAGTTAGGGCGCTCCATTACCCGGAACTGTTCAATGGTATTGAATTTATCCATATACGCCTTCCAATACGCAAAATATCATTAAACGCTTTCCAGCAACGGAACCTTGCTTTTGTTTGTTGATTCGATTACAAAGTCGCCAACCTGGCAGCCAATACTGCGAGCAATTATAGGGCATTTGGCTTTGAGCAGAAAATATACGCCTGGATGTGATGTGCCACTGAGTGATTCATAATTCCCCTGTCCCTTGGCAATCACCAAATCGACGCTGATGAACTTTTCCACAAAAGCCGGCGAACACCAATCCAGAATGGTACCCGGAGCATCCGACCCGTTATCAATGACAGGGACAATGTCGCAGATTCCGGCAGCACGGGCATCATCCATTGTCACATCGTTGAGCAC
Source organism: Planctomycetota bacterium (assembly GCA_016936955.1). Taxonomy (GTDB): domain Bacteria; phylum Planctomycetota; class SZUA-567; order SZUA-567; family SZUA-567; genus JAFGWW01. The sequence goes on from JAFGWW010000388.1 coordinate 4,260, forward strand.
GGGGGTGCCCTTTACAGCATACGTAACCCGCTTATCTTTCAACTCTTCGATCAAAAGACGGTCGAAAACTATCTCCCCTGCATTGTCGCCAAGAAAGAGAATGGTCTCCGAGAGCTCAAGTGCCTCTTCAAATTCCTTGATGGAGTGGCCAGCCACAGGGCATGACAGGGCGTGCCCGATAAGCTCCGGCAACCCGCTCTCCTGTGGGTTCCCCGGTGCGCCAAAATCAATCACATTTCCTGCAATTGCAAGGCGAACCGCGGTGTCAAAGGGCGAACTGTTGCCTTTGACACGTTGCCGCATAAGCGGATATAATTCAAGTGCCGCATCGTTAAACTTCTGCTTGACGGAAGCATATGGATCACGGTGCCGGGTTTTTTCCCTGACCATTCTATGTATCTCGGCGGCCATATGGGGTGGCGACTGGTCCATCCTTATATTGGAAATCTTTACCAAGGCCTCGCGTATAATTTCCTCCCGCAATGATTCGTCTTCTGTTGCAAAAGTGCTGGCTTCATATGCTTGGCGCACCAGACATGGCACGCACTCGATAAATGTTTTCATCTATGCTCCATCAATCAAAGTAGCTTATCCGCTCCACTATAAACCTCATCCACCTTAAGCGCAGCCGCTGCGTGGCCGGGATGTTGTTTGGGGTTCCATTTTTTCATGTCATCGAAAACCGGGCCTGATTCGTGGTACTCCAATTCCCCCTTGGCTTGATATGCTTTTCCTTCTTTCGTCATAAAGAGGATGCTGCCCTTGCTGCCACCTTTGATGTTTGCGCGGGTTTTGTCGAAATAATTATCAGCCACCACAAGCTTGTTATCAAACAGGCTTACGCAGGTAGCATAAATGCTGTTGGGAATCCCGGAGGAATTTATCGTTGTCAAGATTACCGCCCCTTCACGATTCGCCCACGCTTGTTTCACTTCATCAGACAATGCTGCCATTACTCACCCTTTCTTTGCATGCCAAATTGCAATGTACACGACTTATGTTGCACCATTTCAGATCTCGTATTCCTGCACGGCAGGACTTTTACTTTTCTCATAATTATCGATTGCCGCATGCAATACGGAAGCGGCAAAAACCGAGCAATGTAATTTTTCTTCAGGCAACCCATCCAACGCCAAAACAACCATATCATCATTCAGCGAGCGTGCTTCATTCAAAGTCAGGCCCGTTGCCATTTCGGTCATCATGCTGCAACATGCAATTACAGCTGGACATCCGAAAGCTTTGAATGTAACCTGCTCCAGACGTTCTTCCCGGACGCGAATCCATACCCTTATTGTATCACCACACCCCGGTTCGCCCTCCTGCGCCGAGGCATCTGCGCTTTCAATCTCGCCAACATTCCGTGGATTATAGTAGTGATCCAGAGCTTTTTGGGTATAAAGCATCCAGCATTCCTTTTAATTATTTTTCTGCTCTTTCGCCACGTCTGTTATTGAAACTGAATGCATTATACAATCGATTCCTGTCTGGCTTGATAATAGCTTTTACCATCTACGACATGTGAGCTGATCTTTCCTTCCCGGATCAGTTCCCCGATATACTTGGACGCTTCATTTACGTGTATACCTATCCCAGACGCAATATCATTAATTGTGCAAGGACGGCGATGAAGCAGGGACAGCACATCATCACATGTGGCAACAACACTGATGCCACGATGAATTTCCCCCTGGTTGGATATTATCTCAACCGGACAACTAAATATCTCTGCAAGTTTACGCATCTGGTTTTCCGGAACGGACATGGCGAAATCTTCCGCTGGTGGACGGGCAACCGTATTCAACTGCACCTTATCCGGCGCAATTTTCGCAATAATATCGGCCATTTCTTTTACGTCTGCGCGGATGCTGTTTATGCCGAATAGCATAAACACCTCAACCCAGACGGGCTTGTTGAATTCCCGCCGAAATGCGATCAGCCCTTCTACGTATTTTTCAAAATCAAACCCTGCACAAGGGCGGTTGATATATTGGCAAAGTCTGGCGCTACCCGCATCAAGTGAAGGGACAACAAGGTCTGCATTCATTAATTCCTGGCGCACAGTTTTGTCCCATAAAAGCGAACCGTTTGTCAATACTGCAACAGGGATATCCGTGAGTTCCTTTATACCGCTAATAATACGGCCCAGATCCTTGCAAAGCGTGGGCTCCCCCGATCCGGACAAAGTAATAAAATCAAGATAGTTATCGTTGATAAGCCTTTTTGCCAATTCATCATGGATCGCCTGCGGGGAAACAAAGGGAAATCTCTCCATTGTCAGGTTCGTAGTGCGTCCAAGTTGGCAATATATACAATCAAAAGTGCATCTTTTGAATGGCACCAGATCCACACCGAGGGAACGCCCGAGGCGTCTGGAGGGAACAGGGCCGAAAATATGGGTTTTGTCAGAGCTCAATTCATTTGCCTTTGTCAAATCATCTGAGATTCAAAACATGCTGCCCATAACCAAACTTTTTACCTATGCGACATCGGATGGTCTCGGCTTGTTACAGAAGAATTCTTTCTGCTCTTCAATTATGCTTACCAGATCTTCCCCGCAACCAGTTCGGCATCTTGAAATAATTTCCCTTACTTTTCCTATCTCTATATCTTTGAGTGGACGCGTCTTAAGATAATCCTCCAGCTGCTTGATGACAGAAGCACAGAAATTGCTGTTATCCATGCTGATTCTGCGGAAATGCAGATAACCGTCCGCATCATCCATGACGAATCGAATATGGTTATAGCATGCATCATCTTGTTTTGTCATGGCCGCGTCGTCCATCCGCAAGACAAATTAATATTTGCTTATTCCTTTTGCAGTTCAGCGATCCTTTTATTAATGCCATCAAGCGTATTTGCAAGGCGAGAAGCATCTTCCTTCAGGATCTTCAACTCATCCTCACGCGTTGAGGTTTCAGTAACGGGAAGAGCTGAAGCGTATTGGTTTGAATAAGGGCTTGGTGAACCTTGAATGCCACCAAAGCCACGCCCTCTACGGAAGCCCATTCCCATACCGCGGCCAAAACGCCGTCCTGCAACCGGGTTCATGAATCCAGGCACAGAATAACCTGCACAGAACCCTGCTCCACGTCCTGTCATTGCTCCCATCCCCATTGGTCCGGTTCTATCTCCTCTTGGCATCGTTTTCTCCTTTTTATTATTTAAGCCCTCGTCATATTATTCCCGCAGTTAGGACATCTTATGTCATAACAAGGCTGACCCTGGTTATGCCGAACCCGGTGACCACAATTCGGGCATACGCATTCCCCTCCCGATCCTTTGCCCTGGCCCCCCATCTTGCCTTTTCCTCCAGCATCAGATCCTCTTCCATCTCCTCCGGGCATTTTCGTCTCCTTTTTTCAGAGTAATCAACTGTTATTTTTTCTGCCTCTCCGGTGCCTGCGGCGATGGCCGGAACAACCCGGCATGACAAACGCTTTTGAATAAAGTTCATCATGAGAAAAAGCCTTGAGCACAGCTTCAACCTCACCTGCCACGAAAGGAACGTATCTTATTCCCGCCGAAGCAACCATGTCTGCCAGAGGAGCACTGATCGCCCCGCAAATAAGCACATCAACATCAAGCTCAACCAGTGTCCTTACTCTTTCTGCAAAAGAACCAACCTGCAAGCTTACCTTTTCTCGTCCCTCTTCTTCTCCGGACTCATTGACGCAAACAACACATAAAGTACGTGAAGCATCAAAAACCGGTGAAAGACGATTCTGCCAGACAGGCATGGCTATCTTCATTCATAAGTCCTTTCTGCAACGCCATAATCAATATAACAATTCGCATGCCAAAACAGATTCCATTGCCAATTAAGCTGCAACATGCTATCTTTTCACAGGTTATACATTATTAGAAGGTTTGCCGGATGGTGCAGATGGTTGCATGGATAATTGCATGCGGCTATTACAGTAGCATATTTGCAATCCTAATCGCGACGGGCAGAACGTCCGTCCCTGCTGGGGAGTTTAATATTGAGGCGGCCTATTTTGCGGTGAAGAGTACTTTTATGAATGCCAAGTTCTTCGGCAGCTGCCACGCGGTTGAAATGGTGCTTTTCAAGTGCAGCGATAATAGCATCGGCTTCAGCACTCTTTGCTGATTCCTTGAGGATGCCAGACGGCTGGCAATGGCTGCCTGCCAACTGGTTATTCTGGATTCCGGCAGGAAGGTGCTCTGGAAGAATAACCCCCCGGTGACAAAGGACAAATGCACGCTCGACAATATTTTCAAGTTCCCGCACATTTCCCGGGAATGTATATTGCTGCATAAGCGTTAATGCCTTGGGGTTAAGGCCTGAAATTTTTACTCCCCGCAGGCGGTTGAAATGCCGGATGAAGTGATCAGCCAAAAGGGGGACGTCTTCGGGCCTTTCACGGAGAGGGGGAAGGTCTAGGCGGACCACATTTATACGGTAATATAGATCGCGCCTAAATTCCTCGCATTCTACCATGGCATCAAGATCACGGTGAGTGGCGGTAATAACCCGTACATTTGCCGTTACAGAATCGGTTGCCCCTAGCGGTTCATAGGCTTTTTCCTGCAATACCCTCAGCAACTTAACTTGCAAAACCGGACTCAGGTCACCGATCTCGTCCAGAAATATAGTCCCCCCCTCGGCCAAGGCAAACCTTCCTGGCTTGTCCGCCTTGGCGTCGGTAAATGCACCTTTTCGATATCCGAAAAGTTCCGACTCCAGCAGAGTATCGGGAAGGGCGCCACAATTTACAGCAACAAACGGCTTGTTGCGCCGCAGGCTCAGATTATGGATTGCCCGGGCTAGCAACTCCTTGCCAGTTCCTGTCTCTCCATGAATAACTACAGTTGCATCGCTCGCCGCCACATCCGGCAACATCCCCATGACATTGCGCATGGCCGGGCTATGGCTGACAATCTCCCTTCTGCTGTTATGTAATTGCTGTTTGAGTTCTTCTTCTACAGAAAGGTCGCGGAAGGTTTCAGCGCCACCAATAATTTTACCATCATGGTCTTTGAGTATAGCGGTCGATATGCTGACCGGGATCCGTTCACCTTTGGCGTTTATGATGTAAGCGTTGCGATTGATAATAGGCTTGCCGCTTTCCAGCGTACGGCGCAACGGGCAGGAAGTTTCACAAGCGTCAGCCCGGAACACTTCCCAACAGGAGCGCCCTATTGCGTTTTCACGCTTCACCCCAGTTATATTCTCCGCCGCCCGGTTGAAAGAAGTTACCCGCCAATCGCCGTCAACAGTAAACACCCCATCGCTGATGCTCTCCATAATGGAGTGCGTCAGCAGGTTATCGACGCAGACTTTATCATTGCCATCCACTTGCGGCATTGCGAACGTCCTTTCTGAAAATCAGGATAGCAAATTTACTCCATTTAGCGAGTAATTTCTGTACTACAGAAGCTGCAAACATAATTATCATGGTTGTGCTGATGTTGAAATGGGGCAGACAGGATGATTAAACATGCAAAGCATTTCTCATCAGTTTGCGGTTTCAGGACAAGATATTATTCTGCGTTTTTCTCGATATTTCTAGTGGTGGTATCGACTCCCTGTCTCTCCGCCAAAAAGATATGAAAGCCAAGCTGTTACAAGCTTGGCTTTCTTTATTGGGTTGCGTGTTGCTTTAACGATTGTGACGTAAATTTCGCATTAAGCCCACGATAGCTTTTCGATTGCGTTTTCAATTTTCCCTCCCCTGAACTGAGCGTAGATTGCAAGAGTAGTTTTTTTAATATCTTTATGGCCAGCCAAGTATTGAACCGATTTCGGGCCTACTCCAGAGGCGATGAGCTCTGTAATAAAGGTGCACCTGAGTGCATGCAGATCAAGTTGGGAACCGTCTATATCAAAGTCTATACTATTGAAAGCTGCTCCTGACCTGACCCCCTGAAACGCGCCCAGAATATGTTATACTTTTAGGGTTAATTTTCAGGAAAGGAACAGGCCATGAAAGGCAAGAGG
>JAFGWW010000389.1 GCA_016936955.1 Planctomycetota bacterium
GCCCACAACCGCCGCTACCTGCAGGCGTGGCATGATCGCGCTAACCCCAGTCGGGACGGGCATGGATTCCCAGCGCGCAATTACAGGGCTTGGATCATCCACCCGCGAGGTGATAACAGCGTGGCCGGTGTGGAGGCGGACCGAATTGTCGATCATGGCGTCAGTTATGCCGACCATGAGGCTGGTCAGAAAGGTAAGGGCGGCCACTCCGAAAATTAGGGCGAACAGGGTCAGGCTGTTGCGCAGTTTGCGATAGCGCAGAAACGCGAAAGCCGTTTTCAGCCAGTAATACACTCCACAGCCTCCGTCATTTTATTCTTTATTCCCTCCGGCACCCGCAGGAGCATGGGGATTAGACGTACGAGACTGTTCCATGATTCTGGCTGTAATCTGAGCCCCCCCTTTTTCAGGTCGATTCTGGCTTCCTCGAATTTATCGCACGAATCGCGGCAGGCTTTTTCATAAACCGGCTCCAGATCGAAGTCAGACCAGGACAGATTTGTCCTGTTTACTTTTCTGCCCGATTCAATGGACATGTTTTCGACCGCAAGGCTCAGCACGTAATTATGGCGGTTCTCCGCAAAATCCTTTTCGGCGTCCACAATATCGTCGAGTATCTGGCATGCCAGACCGAAAGCGTGGAGGCCGCTGCGTGCCATGCGGCTCTGCTCATTGCCCCCGTTCATAAACCACTCAGCAATTGCCAGCGGAGCCTCGAAGAGAAGCCCAGTCTTTGCCCTGTGAATGGTTTTGAGAATGATTTCCGGGCTCATGAATTCTGAAGCGCCAATCTCTTCTTCGTGCTCCTGAAGCCCGCTCGGCATGAGTACGCCAAGGGTTTTGTGGGAGAGATTGCGGCAGCGTTCAAGGTCAAAATTGCCGTCGCCTGATGATTCGAGCAGCAGATCGCACAGTATGCGGTCGGCCACCATTATCATAAGTACTGACTGGAACTTGGTGCCGCCTTCCGGAAGGTCAAGGGGGATGACTTCCTTGAACTCGTCATCGAGGATGTTGTCGCATCCCGTAACCCACGCCCGCATGCATTGACTGATAATGCCGCAGTTTTTAATGTCCTTTTCGCTGAGTCCAAGGCCTTGCTGGGTTGCCAGAAAAAGGGTTGAGAAAATATTGCGCTTTATCTCGCAGTCGGCAATGGAGTAGGGGCGAAGGCCGCACTGTCCGTCCAGAACCTGTTCTGCCCGTCTGTGGAATTCCTTCAGAATCTCGCGTTGCAGGGAGAATGCCCTGAGGATGGTGGGGTCGGTTGCAAGCTGCATGAGAAGTCCGTTCATTTTTACCTTTCGCAAGTGGCGTTATGCCTTGGCTTGGTCGGAGGCCAAGCGACTAAAATACCCGATTGATTGTTCGGGCTTTTATCGCCGCCTTCGATGTTCCCCCACATTATTTGATGTTCTCTCCAGCATCTTTTCCCTTCGCTGGTTTCCGGCTGCTGGAAAAGTTAAATTTGTGGTGCAGCACGACACTCAGAATATTCCCTGCCACACCTTGATACAGCCAAGGAACGATGCAACAGCCGTAATCTCTGAAATTCCCGCCTCTGTCATGAGGGAGGGCATGCATCCCTCAAGGTTTTCCTTTATCTCTGGCTGGCGGAAAAATATATACCCGCTATAGCCGTAAAAATTACCGAACCACGACCACGGCCTGTCCAGATCCGCAATGACCACTCTTCCACCCGGTTTGACCACGCGCTTCATCTCATTAAGGCATGCCAGTTTAAGCTTGAGGTCGACGTGGTGAAAAAACATGGACGACATCGCCGCATCGAAACTTGCGCTCTCAAAGGGCAGGCTTTCGGCAAGAGCGTTTTCAAAGTGGCAGCACTCGCTCTCGCGTTTATGCTTGGCGATATTGATCATCTCGGGTGAGGCGTCAACGCCTAGCGCGTTGCCTTGGGGGATATCAACGCTGATTTTCTTTGTAACCAACCCCGTACCGCAGCCGATGTCAAGAACCTTGTGTGTGGGTGACAGATTCAAGGCTCTGCTCATGGCGCTGGCCATGGCATTGTGGCGGAAAAACATCATTGCTGGTTCAAGAAGGTCGTAAAGGTATGCGGCCCGTCGCAGAACAACACCTTTGGTGTTAAGGGTATCCGTGGTTCTTTCCTTTCGATGAATGGCATCTCGCGCCGTGCAACGCAATGATGCCAGTTTCCCCACCCCAAAAAGTATAAAGTTGCAGGTAGGCATTTCAATGTCTATTTTATTTGGCCATCCTTCGGTTTGGGTGGCTGGGGTTTGACAATAAGCGCAAAAATGGGCAAATAAAGATTGAAATGCGCCAGCCCGACCATATAATACCCAGTCTACATAATATGTGTAGGGAGCATTGCGAAGCCCTTGTAAAGTGTCTTCACTAAACGGGTAATCCGCATCGGAGTATTAAAAAAAATACGGGGAGTAGCGCAGCTTGGTAGCGCGCGTCGTTCGGGACGACGAGGCCGCAGGTTCAAATCCTGTCTCCCCGACCATCTTTCAGTAACGTGCCGTTGGATTTCTTTCCGGCGGCACGTTTCTTATTGTCCTGCTTAGGTTTACGTGATTTGCTTGTTTTGGGCGTTGTCAGCGTGTTTACCCCGTCAGGCATACGTATAACCCCATTCTTGCCGAGAATGATTTCACCGCGCACTGGAACGGTCTTCTCCCGGTTTTTTCCATAGGGTACCTTTTCGAACCATACTGTCATTCGTATGCCCAAGGCCGAGAACGCTTCCCGCAGTCGGTTGTCCCTGATTTTGCCCAAGAATAGGTGTAGCTCTTCAAGGATGGAAATCGTGGATTCTACCTCGCCTTCAATATCAAGTTCGCGAAGGCTTGCATCTTCTTGAAGTGATTTAATTGTCTTGTCCAGAACGTTTACTTTGGCGATTCGCTTTTCGTATTCTTCCTGTGCTATTTCTCGTTCAATCTCGCTTTTAGCTTCAATTTTATCGCGATACGCTTCTTTGGCATGTTGCTTAGCTCTGTCTCGGTCAGCCCTGATTTTATCCACATCCTTATTTGCACTCTTCCTGAGCACTTGTTGTGTGCCCATCATTTTTCGTATGGAAGCTGTCAGTGTTTTACGGTCTTTGACCTCTGAAAGCATCATTTGAATCTTGTGGATAATATACCAGACTACATCATCCCGCCAGACCCAATTATGCCAATAGTTGCTGCCTTGTGAATTTTTGTATGTGGAACAGGTGTAGCGATGCCGACCATTGAGCCCCTCATGCAGGTGGATTCGTTCATTTGTACTTAACGTAGCTTTGAGCACCCACCCCCAGTCTGGACGTGGCAAATCAAGGGCCATCCGCTGAATCTCAATCACTCTGGATAGGCGATTCGGCTGAATCGGTATCGGCAATGTACCAGCCCTCCTCGGTAACGGCTATACTCCCCATGATAGCATCAGCAATATGCGCTTCTGAAACCTCAACTCCACACGACAACACCCTTTTTACCTTGTCTATATCTTCAGCAGCAATGGCCTCTGACAGTGCACTGCTTGCGAGCCGCCGGAGCCCTATTATTCCTGAGTTGTACCTTTGCAGCGAATTGACGATGGAAAGTTCCTGTGCAACCGCAATGACACTCTCTTTCGACGCGAGCTTCATATAGGACATGTCTGTTCTCCTGAAACAAATAGAGCCCCGCAGGATGAGGTCTGCGGGGCTCATAAACGGTCGTAACGACCCGATAGAGACTAGATGTCAGCCCAGTCCTCATCCTCCTGGAGCTGAATCCCGTTTGTCTGTATGGCAAGGCGGCTCTTTCAGCCTTGCGCTACCTGCAGGACGGGTATAAAAAATATGTAACATGTGCATTTCTGTTTTTTCGGGGGGCTCAGCGCCAATAAGGATTCAGATAAAGGCGCATAACCGCAATTGTCACTTCTGATATATAAAAAAATCATTAAGCTTTTTTATCAATATTATTTGACGGGATAGCCTGATTCTGAATGTAATGCAAGGGGAATATCAAGAGCACGGTAAATGAACCCAGTACGCCCACCATATAGAGGCCGTAGGTGTCTACGAGCCAGCCGAGCAGGGGCGAGAATATTGCAACAAAGAGAGCCTTGGATTGGGACTCAAGAGAGAGCATGGTGGTCATGCGTTCTTCTTCGATAGCTTTCGATATCCGGGTTACGATCATGGGCCTCCAGATGTTCTGCAGGATATGGGCCACCATGAAAAACACAACGGCAAGGGCGTTCATCTCCATGTAGAAGAAGATGAATATTGCTACGAAAAGCAGAAAATAGCCTGTCCATATATATCTCGCCGCCTTATCTTCGTCGCCGAAACGTTCGGCCACGATATGGGCGTTTTTCGCCGAGAAGCTCGAGACCATATAGAGGACAAAATACACTCCGGCCACAAGCAAGGCCAGCGCCGCCTCCCCACTGATAACCGCGTAGGCAGCCAGGGTGGTGGCGACAAGTTGAATACCGGGCTGGAGGTAAGACTCCGTCGTCTTGAAGAGCCCCTGGAAAGCCATGGCCTCGGCCATCAGGGCGCGGAGCTCGCGACGATTCCAGGAATCTTTCAGCGTGTCCATGAGATGGCGCCAGACTTCACGGACGGAAACGGCCTCCGATTTCTCCCTGCCTATATCGGTCGGGTAACCGAAGATGTTGACCATGCCCAGTATGTAGGGGATTATTGTCGCGTAAAAGAGGACCGAATAGTCGCCTGTACAATAGAGCAGGATGGCGGCGATAATGACAGAGAGGGCAGACCCTTTTTTTGACCATGAACGGGTGTAGCCGTATATCTTTGTCTTCTGGTCGAGCCGGTCTTCCTTGCGGAGCCATTCCAGAATAATGGATTTATGCGTGCCTGTGCGGAATACCTCCCCTATTGCATAAAAAGCCATTGCCAGAAACATCAAACCTATCTGCGCATTTATGGCAAAGATCAGGAAGGCGACCATGTATCCGCACCACGAGATAAGCAGTGAGTTGCGCCGCCCGTAAAGGTCGGCCATTGCCCCGGCGGGAAGCTCAAACAGGTTTATGCAGACCCCCCTGAACCCGAAAAGCAGGCCGATCCAGAAAAAGCTCAACCCTTTTTCGCGGAAAGCCAGAATCCAGAAAGGCTCGAAATAGACTTGATTCTTCAGGAAACCATAGAGGCAGAAGCGAGTTAACATTCAATTTCCCATACGTTTATGAGTTTATGAAAGCCAGGGCTTTCATCAGGATATTAAGCGCAGGATTTTTCGCTGAGGTTCACCCCAAAAGCATAATGCCCCGGATTATATCTTTTTAACGGTAACTGGTGAACCCCATTACGGTTAGGAACGCTATTAATTTATGTCCAGTATCCATGTTTTATCTCATGTATCCATTGTTTTGTAATATAAGACAAGAGCAGACTGATTCGAGGTTTAATGTGAAGTTTTATCGGCGCGGTAATAATAGCAGAAACTACAAACGAACGGTCCTGGTTGGCGTACTCATCCTTTCCCTTGGCTGTGTTGTCTGGGGGCAGGCTTCGGAAGAGCAGTCCGGGTTGTCCATTCCAGAGATGATTCTTGCGAAGTTGCACCTTGCCAACGAGAAACGTTCTGCAATAGAAACGGAAAAAGCAGAGTGGAAGACGGAGAAGGCCCGTCTGGAGTTATTGGGGAATATGCTGCGCGAAGAGATCAGCCGTTACAAGGAAAAGGCGCAGAAACGCGAGAACGATTCCAAGCTGATCAGAAAAGAGATGGAAGGGATGGTCTACGCCGTTGACGAGCACCGCAAGCTGCGGACGGTGGCCAATACCATCTCCGGCCGCATCAATGAATCTTTGGACAAGCTGAGCGCCGAGAGCTTTCCGGGCGTGGTTCCCCTCGGGGAGGGGGGGCAGGAGAGCGACACCGAGCGTTTTGAAAATTCACTCAAACGGCTTGCGGATGTTGAAAAGAATTATTCTGAGTGGGACATAGGGATTGTGTCTGGCTTGCTTGACGGTGAAGAGGTTGCGGTGCGGCTGTTGCGCGCGGGCAACTGTTTTGGCTGGTGGATGTCATTGAACGGCGAGAGTGTCGGCACTGCCCGAATGGAGGGCGGGAAGCTGGTGCTTGATGAGATCAAGGATGCGGGGAAAAAGGAGGGCATCTTCTGCGCTTTTGGCATGGAGGCGGGGAAAGAGGCCCCGGGTTGGGCGCTCCTGCCTGTCGTCTCAAAACCTGTCAGAAGGAAGGCGGAGGGGAAATGAAGATAACCGTCGCCTGCACTTTCCTGATTGCTTTCATGCTTAACAGCGCTTTCATTTTCGCTGGTGAGGAAGACGGCAAGGCCCTTCTTGAGAATGCGAAAGCCCGCTTGGCGCAAGTGGAGAAAGAACTGTCCCTTCAGAGGCAGAGCCAGCTCGAAGAACGTAAAAAGATCGCTGCCGAATTGCAGGATGCATATGCGGAATTGAACGCCGCGAGGGCGCGCGCGCAGAAGGCGCATGAGGACTATTCATCCCTCGTTGAAAGCCGTAACGAGATACGGCGCAACGACGCTTCTTACCGGTTCAAATGCAAAATACTCAAGAGCCAGC
>JAFGWW010000390.1 GCA_016936955.1 Planctomycetota bacterium
ATGGCGAACCTGTTAAGCTGTAAGCTCTTGTTCCGCCCGAAGGTTTCGTGTCCGATTGAGACATATATTTTGGACCACTGTCGGTCGTATCCCGTTAATCTGTTTGCAGCTTGGAGTTAGTCGATTCATGAAAAGGCTTTCCTTATATTTTGTCCTGTTGCTCATGCCGGTGTGTTCTTCCCTTTTCGCGCAGGGGGAACTTGTAAAGGCAACCCTTGTTGTCATCAACGGCACGCGCATTACCCAGGATGACCTTAATGAAATGGCGGAGTATCTGCTCAAGGCAAAATATAAGCCCAAGGACGGCCAGCCTATCCGCCTTACGCAGGACGAGGAGCGGGAGATCTGGGACTCTTCCCTGCGTGAGCTGATCAAGATGCGCCTGATTTTTGACGAAGCCTCGAAGCTCGGCCTTAATAATGATGATGAGGATGTGGAACGCCAGCTCAACCGCATGGGGGTTGAGGCGTCAACCGCGCCGGTAGTAATGCGCAAGATCGCCAGCGCCGACCTTCTGGTAGACCAGGTTCTGGCCGCAAAAGGATTCCCCCCATATAAGCCAAGCCCGAAAGAGATTCGCGACGTATGGGAAGAGCAGAAGGATTCTTTCAGAACCAACGCCTTTGTCAGGGTTCGGCATATCATCCTCCCCACCATCGGCGAGGATAACCCGGATGTGGTCGCCGCCAAGGCGAAGCTGCTGCGCGACAAACTTCTGGAGAAAGCCCCGGACAAACGCTCCGAGCTTTTCGCCGAGATGGCGAAGGAGTTCAGCGACGGAGCCTTTGCCGAGCACGGCGGCCTTCTGCATCTTGGCAAGGACAAGGAGGGGTGGTTCCCCCAGGAGTTCGGCAACAAGCGCCCCGACGGTAGCCCGATTTTTCCCGAAACGCTTTACAAAGCCATTCAGGCGTTTACCCATAAGGACAAGCATAACGTATCGAAAGTGATTCGCAGCGAGCTCGGTTTTCACCTCCTTTTCCTTGAGGATATCAAGGGCGGTAAACAGATAGCCTGGACCGAGGCGCAGAAGCTGATCCGCATCCACCTTGAACAGAAGGTCAGGAAGGAGCGTATGCTGGAGTGGCTCAAGGCGAAGGCGGAGGAGAGCAAGATCCTCTGGCATGACGGGGAGGTTTATCCCGCCAATATGCTTTTCGAGGAAGAGAAGAAAGACTGACATGCACGGCATGTCGTGCTGGTTTGCGCCGGTATATCCTGAGGGCGGATGAATGAATACGGCTGATTCTGAGAGGGACGACGAAGTCGGCGCGGCCGGGCCGGAGAATGTGCGCTGTCCTTCATGCCGACACCTCTTCTCACCCGGTAAAGTCAAGGGTGACGGGGTGTTCTGCTCCAGCTGCGGCAGTAAATTCAATCCCTTCGCCCAGATGAATGAGACCGTCGACATCTCAGGGCCGGTGGTCGATTCCGAAGAATCCGAACTACATATAAAAAAGAGCGGCCCCGCGGTTTTGGACAGCGCCGATTCCGACCGCATCAAGGGAATGGATGAGCGCTTCGGGGATTATGACATCATCTCCGAGGTTGCGCGCGGCGGCATGGGCGTTGTTTACCGCGCGAGGCAGAGGACGCTAAAACGCGTGGTCGCCCTCAAGGTTTTGCGAAGCGGCGAGAGTGCGAGCGAGGAAGACCTCGAACGCTTCATGCGCGAGGCCAAGGCGGCTGCGAGCCTTACCCACCCCAATATCGTTCCCATCCACGAACTGAACGTGTGGAAGGGCAAGCACTTTTTCACCATGGACTATGTCGAAGGCGCCTCCCTCGACAAACTCGTCGACGAAGGCAACCTGACGCCTTACCAGTCGTGCGAACTGATCGAGACCATTGCGCGGGCGATTCACTACGCCCATACGCGCGGCATTATCCACCGCGACCTCAAGCCCGCGAATATTATTGTCGATACCGAAGGCCGCCCCATGATAACCGACTTCGGTCTGGCGGTTAACCTCGCCAGCGACGTGCGCAGCCAGCGTATGACCCGCACCGGCGCAATCATGGGAACCATTCCGTACATTCCCCCTGAGCAAGCCTCGGGGCATATCCGCGACGTGGACGAGCGAAGCGACGTTTACTCTCTCGGCGCGGTCATGTATGAGATGTTTACCGGCCGCCCCCCGTTCAGCGGCAACACCCAGTATGAACTTCTCAAGCAGGTTATCCATCAGGATCCGCCCCTGCCGCGAACCATAAATTCCAAGATCCATCCCGACCTTGAGACCATCTGCATGAAGTGTCTTGAGAAAGACCGCGAGCGCCGCTACTTTTCCGCCGCTGAGCTTGCCGATGACTGCCGCCGTTTTCTTCATGGTGAGGTCATCAAGGCGAGGCCTTCGACGCTCGGCTACAAGCTGAAGAGACTTGTGGCCAGGCACAGGACTTATTTCATGATGGGGGTGGCTATCATCATGATCTCGCTTATCTCCCTCGGGGTTATCGTGGCTGGCAGGCACGAGACCAAGAAGCTCGAACACGAGGTGGAGAAGAAGAAGACGGAGGTGGAGGTTCTCGAGAAAGAGAAAGAGGAAAAAGAAAAGGAGCTTGAGCGCGGATGGCGGCAGGAGTTCCTCACCAATGTAGGCAAGAAGGATCCGGTGACGGGTGATATGAACAATGCCTACAAACAGAATCTTCTCTGGTTCGACGCCTCCGCCGGCAAACTCGACAAGGATGCGGGTATTCTCGTCCTTGACGGGTCGAAGAAAAACAGCAAGTCCATGCGCGGCCTTGTCGGGGTTCCGGTGTTGTTTCCCCTGGATTTCGAACTTACCCTTCATGTGCGCCCTCCGCAGGAAGGTGCGGGCGTGGTCGAGATATTTGTTAACGCCGACAAAAAGTTCGCGGCCGGGCGCAAGTCGTATGTAATCCGCCTCGGCATTCCGGGCCAGCCCGGGGCGCGCATAGAAAAGGACGGGGCAGCCTTGGCGGAGAAGAGCGGCTTTGTCCTCTCCCTCGACCAGTGGCACCGCGTTGAAGTTGTCCGCACGGAAAACACGCTGAGCGTTGCCGTCGACAATGAAACCATAATGCAGACCGGGCTTGTGACGGCTGGGGTGGAGAGTGAGAACTCCTATCTCGGCATCAATGTGGTTGACGGTGGATGTTCGTTGCAGATGGTCAAGGTTCTGGTCAAGGGATTGAGCAAGGCGATGACGCGAAGCCTCCTTGAGGTTGCAGGTACCCTCTCCCTCCATCCCGACCACCGCCTTGCCATGAAGCTTTATGAACGGGTGGTGAAAGAGAAAGACACCGACCGTCGCGACCATGTCACTGCCTTGAAAGGCTATGCCAAATGCATCGCCCTCTCCGACGGGGGCAATCCACAGGCTGTTATAAAAAACTGCGACTCCCTGATGGACAGCGTAAGCACCTCGAGAAAACTCGAGAACGGAGAGCGGGAATATCTCAAGGGGCTTGCTTTTGCAAATCTCAACAAACCTGAAGGATGGGAGAAGGGGCTTGCCTTTTTCAAAAAGGCCGTCACTGCTGCCGTTCCCTCGGAGCAGAGTCTGCTCACCCCCGGCCCCTCCCTTTATATCGGCCCCTTCGACGCCCCGGGCGACGATGGCCTTGATTTCAGTTTTGGGCCCGAACTCAATTTCGACGCCGACTCGTCTTATAACGGGAAATATGGAATCGTGAGCTGGGAGCCCATAGGCGACCCCGAAAAGCAGGGGGAGAGTTTGCCCTTTACCCGGAAGGATCTGGATCTTAATTACACCACATTCTATGTCCGCAGGGCTTTCAGTTGTCCTAACGATGTTCCCGTAACGATATATACCGGTTCCGACGACGGCCTCACCTTGTGGGTCAACGGCGAGAATGTGCTGTCCCTAAAGATGGCGCGCGCCGTAAAGCCGCGCTCCGATATGGTGCGGGCGAAGTTCCATAAGGGGCGCAACGTGGTCTTCATGAAGGTGCACAATCTTAGACTCGGCACAGGTTTCTCCCTCGAGGTTGTTCCCGACGGCAAGTATCATCTCGGGATGTACGGCCGCCTATCGCAACTGGAGCAGGTTGTGACCCTGCTTCATATGAACGACGCCGCGGGCGCGGCCAAACTCCTGCGCGAGATGCAGGTGGATAACGGGCTCAAAACCCTCTCGGAAAAGTACAGCGATGAGATCAGCATGGGCGGCATTATCTCCTACGTCAATGACCGCGTGGACGATATGCTGAAACGCGAGAAAGATTTGGACGTGGTCTTCGCCCTTCTTGAAGCCATGCGCATGCTCTACCCCGCAAGCGGGGACGATCTGGCGATCAGGTATCACCGCATGGCCATGATCCATAAAAAGCACAAGTCATACCAGAAGGCCGAGACCGCCCTGCAGGAAGCGCGCACTCTTTCCGCCAACTGGTATCGCCCGTGGTTCGACCTCGCCATGCTTTATTTCGAGCAGGGGCGGGACGCCGACGGATATTACGAACTCGAACGCCTCCTCAATTCGATGGAGGGAAATCTTGAGCTGCACCTCGAGGCGGTACGCTTTTACCTTGAGAAGGTAGACGGGAAGTCCCGCAATTCCGCTCTAGCCGTGCATGTAATCAATCGGGCCCTCCAGCTTTCCGAACGCCTCGACCCGGAGGTGTGGCGCCTTGCCGCCAAGGCCTACTCCGCCGAAGGCCGGCTCCCCGAGGCTCTCGACCATATCAAGTATGCCATATCTTTGCAGGAGATTCCGAACGAGGATGACCTGAAGATGCAGCGCGAGCTTGAGGATGCTGTGGGCATGACCGGAGAGGGCGAACGCATATACCCTCTTCCCGAAGATGAAATGCAGCCGACCGCTCCCTGAGGAAACCAGCAACCTTGAAGATATTATCCCGCCATGTTTCTGTTGCCCTGTTTTTATGCCTTCTTTATGCCGGGCAGGCCGCTGCCTCAGATTCGGCCTACCCTTACCGCTTCGCTTATCCGCCCATGGCCGCGATCAAGATCCCGTCCCGTGCGATTCTGAAAGAGTGCGGCAAGATTCCTTATGTGGAGATGGCTTCGCAGTATGTCGGTGACGGCGATATCTCCGAGGGATTGAAGCCTTTCGGTGGCTTCGCCAAATTCGACGCGTCTGTTATTGCCGCCGGTTTTGACAAGATAGGCGCGAGAAATATTTCCGTCTTTATCCTGCCGCCGAACACGCCGCCCATAAATGCCCTCGCCGCCTGCTCCCTCGATATGGATGTGAGCGGCGCGAAGCTTATGGAAATATTCAGCCCCAACGAGACGAAATCGAAATGGGCTGCCGCCGGAATAATTGCAGGCCTGAATGTATATGAGCTTATGACGGACGGGATGCCTTCCGCGTGCATGGCCGCAGGTTCCGGGCGTTTTATTCTCGCCACTGGCAAACCCGTTGTTAACGAATACCTCACCGGCACCGGGCGCGACAAGTATGGGCGTGACGCGCAGTGGCGCCCCGAGCTTGAAAAATTCCTTGCCGGTAACGACTCAAGCATCGGGCTCTGGCTTAACGCGCGCCGCGTACTTAACATCGCCCAGAGCTTCGCGCCTTTGGAGATAAAGTCGGGCCTGTTGGACTTCGAGGAACAACTCAAAGACCGCGGCCTTTCTTTCCCCGTTTCTCTCTCGCTCCAACTCTCGCCCTACATGCCAGATCGTTCCCTTGCGATAGATATTCCTTTCGGCGAAGGGCCGGGGGAGTTTCTCGTAAAGAGCACGGCCAAGGCGGTTAACCCCGCCGATGCTTTCCCCGAGAATGCGGACTTCGTCTCCTATTTCTCCCGTGATGCCCTCCTCAAGATTCCGGAGATCGGAGACGGCGGCGCTTCCACCCCCGCACAAAGCGAAACCGGCATCCGCGATGCTCTCGGCGGCGGCGGGTTGTGGGATAACCTTATTGAAGCGACCCGGGTAATACATAAGGATACGGGCGAGAATTATTACCTGCTTATGGACGCCTTGCGCCTGTTGACCGGGGTTCATCCCGGCAACGACATGCTTGACTGTTTCGGCAGGCGGGTGGCTTTCGGGATGTGGAAAAAAGATGGCGCGCCCCGTCCCGCCTGGGCGGCCGTGGTCGAGGTTGGCGACGCGGAGAAATTGCGCGACTCGCTTGTCCGCTCCCTTGCATGGAAAAAATACTTTGCTCGGAAGAGCGGCGCTCTCCTGGATGATGCGGATATGGGGATGCCCTCCGCCCTCTTCGCCAGACAGATTGTCTGTGAGAAAGACGGCCTTCGCTTCGCCGCTTATCTCGACAGTAAATTCATGATCCTCTCCCGGGAACGCGAAACGGTTGAGCTTATGCTCAAGCGCCTCGCCACCCTCACCCCCCGCGAGGTCGACCCGTACTGGATTGCGTGGAGCGTAAATCCATCGCCCGAGGTCGGCGCGATTCTCAGCAACGCAGCCTTTGACGCTTTTGCCAGTGGCAAGGGCAGGAAGGATATACTTAAACGGATGCTCGTGACCTCCGTGCTGCAGCAACTCTCTCTTCCTGAAAAAGCCACTCTGTCTCTGGATGGAAATACCCTGCGTTTGAAGTTTGTGGGTGAGGATGCGCCCTTTACTGCCGCCGTTCTCTATGGCGGGGCGGCCGATCTTTTTTCGGACAACGGCGAGGACGCACATCGCACCGCAAACGCCTCTGCCGCCATGAGGTATCTGCGCATGTTCCTCTCCGCTCAGGGGCTGTACCGCACTCTCGGTCTGGGCGCATATAACGGCGCACCGGCGAAAAGTTACGCGCCGAACTTTTCTGCTCTGGTGGGCGGAAAGGGCGAGGGCGGTGCGCCTTTGTCGGAATTTTTCAATCGTCAGTTTTTCTTCGACCCCGCCATCTTCGAGTTTACCTTTACCGATCTCATGCGTTATCTCGACCGCGGCGATTCGTATGGCTATTACAGATT
Source organism: Planctomycetota bacterium (assembly GCA_016936955.1). Classification (GTDB taxonomy): domain Bacteria; phylum Planctomycetota; class SZUA-567; order SZUA-567; family SZUA-567; genus JAFGWW01. The sequence continues at coordinate 6,892 of JAFGWW010000390.1, forward strand.
CTATAACCTTACGGGAAAAGATGCGGGCAGCGTGAAGAGCGGGCTGGTGCTTGCCGCGTTTCCAAACTATCCCGCGCGGGATCCCATTCTCGCTATTACGGGTGACGGGAAGATGCTGTGGCGCATGGTGTCGCGCAAGGCCTTGTCCCTCCCCTTTGACGAACTTATCAAAACCGCCCTCTCCGGCGTCGGCGAAAGCGGTTCCGGATGGGCCGAGTGGTAGGGGACCCCTTGACTGTTCTGGACTACGCCATATTTATCTCCGGCCTCATAATAGCCCTCGCTATTGTGGTTCGCTACATGTACTGGTCGGTGGAGCAGGACGGGAAGGACCTCGCCCGTCTCGAGAGCGATGATGCCTACCGGGCCGCGTGCATCGCCAGACTTGATGCGGCCGTGCTTGCCGGTACGGCCGGGCCGAAAGAGTTCCGCCTGCGCGCAGACCTGCGCCGTTTCGAGGGGGACTGGGGCGGCGTGGCCGATGACCTTGATGTCTATCTGAAGCGCAGGCCGAAAGACGACACCGCCTGGTACGAACTCGCCGAAGCCTTGCGTGAAACCGGTAAATATGCAGAGGCTCTTCCCGCCGCCGAAAAAGCGTGCGCCCTCGACCCGCAGTATATCGATTATCAGAAGATGAAGATGGGCTGCGCAATCATTGCGGGAGATCTTGAGGCGGCGCTGATTGCGTCCGGGGCGTGGCACGATCTGATAGAAAATTCTCTGGAGCAACCGAAATCATACCGGACATATCTCGGCTGGCTGCCCCGGTCGAATCCGGAGGACGATCCCGACTTTCCCCTTTACAATGCTGCTCTCGCCCTTGCCAAAGGCAGCGTCGCCGGGGCGGAATCGTGGCTTGATAATGCGGAAAGCCTCGGGGTTTTTGAGCGAGAAGATCTGGCAGGCGACCCGGTTCTCGAAAAGCTTCTCGAACTCGATTGGGCCGCGCGCCTGCGATAAGCTTTCTTTCTCCGCGCCTTATTCTCGCCTAGCAAATTTATTCCTCGCGTTTCTTGCCCTTAGCGCGCAGCTTTGCCTTGAGCAGGCGGCTGGTGTAATTATCTTCCTGCGTCTCCGGAGGGAGTTCCTCTTTTACAGGCGCCTTCTTCTCTTCCTGCTTTGCCGGTGTTTTGCTTTCCGTTTTGCCGGTCTCTTCCGAAGCTTCCCGGGTGAATAAGAAGTCTTTGGGAGCGGCGTTTATCTTCTCGATAAACTCGGCGCGGGGGCGCTGGGGGATCGCCTTCTTCTTGGCCGACATGAGGCGGTCCATGCGCTTCTTGTCCTCAACTGGCCTGCCGCGAAGCTTGCGGTAGCGGTTGCGGAGGTTGGCGAAGACCTCGCTATAATCAATCATCACGCGCCGCACGAAAACGTCGAGAGGGAAGAGCACCGCCGCAAGGATCAGGAACAGCTTCCATATGTCCTGAAAGTCTTTCGTGGCGGGGAGGTCTTTGCGGTTGAAGATGTCGTAATCCTTCCGCGTTGCCGGATCGAGATAAGCCCCGCCGCCTTTCTCGGATATCCGTCTGAGGAGGGGCTGGTTTTCATTGAGTTTTTCCATCTCCGCCGAGAATGGAACGGACGCGCCGCCGTAAGCCGCTGCGTCGGGGCCGGACGAACCTTCGCGCTTGCGCACCGTGACCTGATATTTGCCGACCTTGCCGGCGGGGAAGTCGCCTTCGTAAGTGCAGACCCCGGTCTGGCGCAAGCGAACCGGATCCAGGCTTTCCGAATCAGGATCGCTGACGTAGGCAACCAGTTCCATGTCGGATAGCGGGTTGCCGTCCTTGTCGAGAGCGTGGACGACGATCTGCCCCCGCTCGCCCTCGATCTGGGTGCTGAGTTTGAGGTTGGCGGGCTGTTCGCGCAGTATTTTCCAGATCACGCCGCCCCAGAATTTGCCGAACTTGTTCCAGCCGATCCAGTCCTTTCCCCAGCGGTTTTTGGTATCCGAGGTCCACGCCACCGACTGGCCGAGGCCGTAGCGCCAGTGGGCGAAGATGGGGTCCTTGTTTTCGTTGGGGCTTATCAGGGGGACGTCGGCCGCCTCCTTCGCCGTGGTCGCCACATATCCGTAAAGGGTGGGCACGCCGCTGTGGTTTATGTCGGTCACGAAATCCTGATTGGCGTTACTTACGAAAACCGGCGTGAAGGGCTCTTCGAAAAGAAGGCTCCTCCTCACTACCATAGATTCCTTGATAAAGATATTCGGAAGCTTGCTCGGGTTTTTCACGTCATAGAACCGCCCGCCGCCGATCCTGGTGGCGAGACGCTGCAGCGTAACCGGGGTTGAGTGGCTGCCGATTGAGATTGCGCTCAGGGTTATGGTCTTGTCGTTGAGGATCTGGTTCTCTACTTCCGTGCTCGGGGGGCCGGGGTCGCCGTCGGAGATGACTATGATATGCCGCACCGCCGCGGTTACGCTTTTGAGCCCCGTGACCGCCATTTTGATGGTCTGGTCAAAGTCGGGCATGTCGCCCGGTTCGCATCCGTCCACCAGTTTCTTGAGCTTGAGGCGGTCGCTCGCGGGTTGCATTTTGAAGAGCCATTTGTAATTGCCGTTCGGTCCGATGCTCTGCCAGTCCCAGTAGAGCACGCCGATATGGTCGTGGGCGCCGAGGGTGTCGATGGATTTTTTCGTAATCTTTTTCGCCCACACATTACCAGACGGAAATTCGCAGGTGTGGAGGATTATCGCCAGTGCGCCGTTGGGATAGACCTTCTTGTGTTTCAGATCCATATCCACCGGCAGCGCTTCTTCGATTGGGGTGCGCAGGTAGTTGCCGGGGCCGAAGCTCTGCTCGCCGCCGATCATTACAAGGCCCACGCCCTGATCGTTTACGAGGGAGCGGATTTTCTCCATCCGCGCCGCGCCAAGCGCGTAGGCCGGGACATTGTCGAGGATGATGCAGTCGTAGCCGACGAGAAGGTCTTCCTCGGGGATCTGTTCTACCGTTCGCCAGTGCAGCTTGACCCTGGAGGCTGTCTCTTCATCGGCGCCGCGCTCTTTTGCGATAAGCTTCAGTTCACGCGCCAGCGCTTGCTGCATGAGGGGGTGATAATTTTCTTCATAGCCGATGTTGCCGTCAACGTACAGGATTGTTGGCGGGCCGTGGAGGCGGGTGAAGCCGTAGGCGGCATTGTTCTCGTTGATGTGGTCGTCGTCCGGGTCGACCGGGACAACCACGACCTCGTAATCGATCACCCCGGCGAGAATCTCGTCACCGCTCTCCTTGACCCCGATGGGGATTACGTTGCGCCCTTTGCTGAGGGCATACTTGATATGCTTGACC
>JAFGWW010000391.1 GCA_016936955.1 Planctomycetota bacterium
TCCACGGTCGATCTGGTCACCAAGTTCCCCACCAACGCGATCATGAAGATAGAGCAGTTCCCCAAGGAAATGTTCGACGAGAAGCGTTATGGTCCGATGGAGGAGTGGATCAAGAAAAACGGGAGAGACTGGGGCCGCCGGACTCTGCCCCAGAAAGAGCCTTATCAGAAATGGTTGAAAGAGGTGCTGGAGAAACTCCCTGCTGACCAGAACGTTTTCGAGATTACGAACGAACCGTGGAATAAGATGTCGCCCGAGGATTTCGCCGAGTATGCCCAGTGGGTGCTCGAAGTTGTAAAAGAGGTTCGCCCCGACGCGATAGTCGGCCCCAACCTCATCGGCAGCACCAGCGAATATAAATACGATGCAGCTGTATACCGCGCGGGTGGCATGAAGGGCATGAACATGGTTGCCCTGCACCCTTACGCCGAGTCGGAAGACCGCGCGTGGCTCCGCAAATACAAGGCATGGCTTAACGAACAGTCCGGCCACGAGATGATTGTAACCGTAACCGAGTACGGCTCCCACTCCGCCCCCGAAGGCCCGCACAAACGTTCGGAAGAGGAGCAGGCTGTCCGCATTGTCGGTCAGTCCCTCGCCCTTTACGCAGAGGATGTGGCTATCATCATGCCCCACACCATGGGCCAGAGGGAGCAGACCCCGACTTACCATGAAGACTGGTTCGGCCTGATCCGCCTCGCCCATCAGCCTAAACCTGCCCTGCTCGGGCTTGCCACCTGCGCGCGCATGATAGACGCAAGCAACTATGCGGGCGACCTCTGGTTCGGCCCCGACGTTGGCGCCAATCTTTTTGAGAAGGACGGGGCTTACACCCTGGCTCTCTTCACCAGAGAAGGCGCCAAAAATATAACGCTCGAAACCGACGCGCAAAAACTTACTCTCGTCGACATGATGGGCAAGGAGTCAGCGGTTGAGGTCAAGGATGGAAAGCTGCCGCTCGAAGTCACAACGTCGGTCACTTATGTTACCGGTCTGACCGCCGCCATTGCAAAGGGAGCGAGCAAGGAACTCAGGGCCGACCGTTGGCCCCAGCCCGAAAAAGCCAAGCGCGTTACCCGTTCCATGAAAGCTTTCCCGACTCCGCCCACGCTGGACGGGAAGTTTGACGAATGGAAAGACATGACGCAGCTCTCCATGATGAATCCCAAGGTTGCGGGCGACGACTGCAGCGGCTTCGGCTATCTCGCTTACGATAAGGATTATCTTTACGTCGGCGTGGACATGCGAGATAATCAGGTATTGAATACCCAGCCGCGCACCGGCCTTTACCGGCATGACAGCCTTGAGCTTTTCGTGAGTGCCGAAGCGCGCGACGATAATCCCGGGTACGGCCCGAATGATTACCAGTTCTTCATCACCCCCACCTCAGCCGAAGGGAAACCGGTGGTGGCTCTCTTGACCGAGCGTTCCTCGGTTTCGATGCGGGATCTGACCGAAGCCAAGTACAGCATCGTGAAAACCAAAATCGGCTGGGCCGCCGAGGTCGCTATTCCGTGGAGCGTCTTCAAGGGCTTCAAGCCTAAGGCGGGAGAAAAGCTTGCTCTGGAGATGCGGGTCAATGACGCCGACAACTCACATGAAAGATTCTGTATAGATATCGAGGACGCCGGTGGGGTTAAGCCTCACGAACCGACCAGCTGGGCCATACTGAAGCTGGAATAAAGCTGTCGTTTGCGGAGTGCTTTTTCGTGAGCATGAAAATTTGAAATGTCGATCCGCCCCGCAGGCTCCGGTTTGTGGGGCGGATTATTTTTTGGAAGATTCTAACGGCCCAATGACGTGTCGGCCTGGAGTATTTTACACATCACGATATTGTGGGTGCGCGGATGGAGCCAGAGCTTGCGGATTGCATAGGCTGTGTGGGCGTAGGGGTTGTCTTTCATATACCTCCAGCTCGCGCCGGTCAGGAAACTTTTCCGGCATTCCACCATTCCTTCTTCCGCAAGTTTTTCAAGGGCTGGCAGGATGGCCTCTTTTGTCTCTCCAGTCTGTTTCGCGAGCTCGGCGGTTTTCCGGGGCTGGGGGGCGCACTCCATAAGTTGGAACAGGGCCTTGATGGCGGCGAAAGAGCCGATTTTTTCGGCGATGAACTTTTCGGCTTTCGCGCCGATGTCGACCACTCTCCCTGCCGGCTTTCTTCCTTCTGCTATCTCATTCCATCCGCTCATGCCGTGGCCTCCTTGTCGCAGGCGATGAAGAGGCAGACCGGACCGAGGTCGGATTCTATGTCGGTGTAATATCCGGCCAGCGCGCCGCCGGGATCGGTTCCCGCTCCGAAGGCGCAGACGGGTGGTGTAACCTCGCAGGCTTTTTTTGTCGCTCCCGCCAGATGGTTGGCTATGCTCGAACTCATCCGATTGGTAAGCTCCTCGATAGTACCCTGCATGATATCTGGAAGTTCAGCTTCGCCGAGTTCTCCAATCACGATGCCGCCCTCCTTGTGCAGAATGGCGGAACTCACGCTGTAGACGGTATCAGAATTCATCCCCACAAAGAGGGAGAGGTTGCTTTCTCCCAGAATGCCCATGATGACGGTAAGGTCGTGGGCGGTCTTGTCGATCTCCACGCTCTGCGTCTCGCCAAGTCGGCACTTCACGCCCGTCATGGACGAGAAGACCTCTTTTATCATCTGGAAACACAGTTCCGGTTTCAGCGGTAGCAATTCCATCTGTCCAAGCCCTTCCAGTCTATTGCCCCACGACTTCCCGCATCTTCTCGATAAGCTGCAAACCTTCGAACGGTTTTATTATGTAGCCACGCGCGCCATGCTGCATCGCTTCGTCTATCATCTCATCCTGATCCAGCGTGGTGAGCATTATGCACTTCGCCTCCGGATCGAATTCTGTGATCTCCATCAGCGCGCCGAGTCCGTTTAGGCCGGGCATGGTTATGTCGAGCGTCACGATGTCCGGACGGTATTCCTTGTACATGGCAACCGCCTCGTCACCGTCTTTTGCCAGCCCGACAATCTCGAACTCCGAATCGCGAAGAAATTTTTTCAACATGATCCTTATCATGCTGCTGTCGTCGGCTGCTATAACAGTTGGCATTTTTTTTGCCTTTCTTCAGTCCTGTCTTGCCGAATCCGCCGCTATCCGGTCTGGAATTTGCGCTAGGCGACGCTGAGACACAAATCATAATGCTCATCAACTGTCCGAAAGCGGGACAGTGCTCTTTTTATAGTGGCAAGATTCAGGCCAGATAAAACAGCTATGGGGCGCACATTTATTACGAATAATGTATATTTGTGTAAGCTCTATATTGATAGCTGGTTGCAAGATATGATCTTTGACGGTATGGAAAAAATTAGTTGAAATTTTTGTTTTTGGGGGCAAAATAGCAACCTTCCCGATGTGGGGTATTGCCTGTTTACTGGCATTCCCCCCAAGGGTAAAGGCTACGACACTGCAAGGATACACCATGACGAAGACAGGCGAAAGATTTACCAACGGTGTTACGGAAATTCCTCTCTGGCAAGACAAAGTTCCAGGGTTTGACAAGACTATAGACCAGCAGGAACCGAGCATGGTTCCCTATATCGTCGAGGCTGGCAAGCCTTACGGTGCTGTGGTGGTCTGCCCCGGCGGCGGCTACAACCACCGCGCTGCTCACGAAGGTGAGCCGATTGCGCGCTGGCTCAACTCTGTGGGCATCTCGGCTTTTGTTCTCAATTACCGCGTATCCCCTTACCGCCACCCGATCCCCCTCGGCGACGTCAAGCGTGCCATCAAGCAGGTGAGGGCCAATTCTAAAATATGGAACGTCGACCCCGACCATATCGGTGTCCTCGGCTTTTCCGCCGGTGGCCATCTGGCCGCTTCGGCGGGAGTGCTGTTTGACGAAGGCGACAAGTCTTCCAAAGACCCGGTCGAGAAGGCTTCCTCCCGTCCGGATGCGATGATTCTCTGTTACCCGGTAATCACTTTCGGTGAGTTTGGCCATCAGGGCTCGGCCGACAACCTTCTTGGCGCGAAAGCCGATAAACAAGAGCGCGAGGCCATGTCGCACCATCTCAACGTCGGCGAGAACGTACCGCCCACTTTCCTCTGGCATACCGCCGATGATGGCGCGGTTCCCGTGGAAAACAGCCTGATGATGGCCATGGCCCTGCGGGCAAAGAAAATTCCTTTCGAGCTCCACGTCTTCCCCAGCGGCTCTCACGGCCTCGGCCTTGCAACAGAACATCCGCCCGTGAATAAATGGACCGAGCTTTGCGGAAAGTGGCTGAAGGGCATTGGGTTTTAAGAAGGTAAAACCGCTACTTTATAATCATAAAAAAGGCGCCGCGTTGAACGCGGCGCCTTTTTACAGCCAGACCCTGCCCGTAGCCTGGCAGTATAGTTTCTAGAAGTCGTTAAAATCCTCTTCAAGCGGGATAAGGTCATTCGGTTTTACAACCTTTGAGCTCGTTCCCTGTGTAGCCTTCCCCCCCCCCGACAGTCCTGCCTTGGTGCTGGAGGGGGGAGTCAAACGATTCCCTATCGCATGGCCATGTGAAATCGGTTCATGGTATTGGTTGCCATTGTCTCTTGCACTTCCTCCAACCATCTCGACCAGACGGTTGACCGTATCTTTCAAATTTACCGCCTGAGCGGAGAGTTCTTCAGATGCGGAGGCCGATTCCTCGGCGTTGGCTGCGTTGGACTGGGTAACTTTGTCCATCTGGGCCACGGCGGTGTTTACCTGATCCACCCCCTGCGCCTGTTCGTTGGATGCGGCGCTGATCTCGGAGACGAGGCCGGATACCTTTCTCGCACTTGCCTCGATTTCCCCGAAACTTTTCTCCAGTTCTCCCACGATGGCGGTTCCATTCTTGACGCGCGCCACTGTTCCTTCGATAAGTTCAGCGGTGTTGCGCGCCGCCTCGGCCGAGCGCTGGGCGAGGTTGCGGACCTCGTCGGCGACGACGGCGAAACCGGCACCGGCTTCACCTGCGCGAGCGGCTTCGACGGCGGCA
>JAFGWW010000044.1 GCA_016936955.1 Planctomycetota bacterium
GTAATAAAGATAAAAGTGCGCAGAGGGCCAGCGCCCAGGCTGCGGGCTGCCTGCTCCAGCTTGGGATCAACCATTTCCATGGCGATGCGCACCGACCTGACGGCGAGCGGGAAAGAAACCACAACCGCCGCGATAACCGCCGCGTACCATGTGAAAGCCAGACGAAAATCGAAGAGGCGATAGAGGTAGCTCCCGAAGAAACCGCGCGAACCCAAGGAGACCATGAGAAGGTATCCTATCGTTACCGGCGGCATTACGAGAGGAAGGTGGAGCACGCCGTTAAGCAGCGTCTTTCCGGCAAACTCCTTTCGCGCCATGGCCCATCCCGCCACAACAGAGAGAGGCATGACAATGGCCGTGCAGACCAGACTAACCTTGACGGAGAGCCAGATCGCTTCGAACTCGGGACCGGTAAAAAGGGAAAACATCACAATCTATTCTCCAGCGTGGAATCCGTACTTCTTCAGGATTCCCTTCGCCTTAGGGGTAAACATGAACTTGTAGAACTCGCCCGCCTCCGCATCAGAATCCTTGACCACCGAGATCGTGTAGGAGATTTTGCTGTGCGAGTCTTCGGGAAAGGTCCCCACAACCTTGACTTTGGCGGACTGGGCCGCGTCGGTAGAATAAACTATCCCCGCCTCGACCTCACCATTTTCAACCAGCATCAACGCCTCGCGCACATTCGCCGCAGGGGCGAGTCTTTTTTCGAGGGCACCGAACCATTTGAAATGAGTAAGCGCTTCTTTCGCATAGATACCGGCAGGAACATGGGCCGGGTCGCCAAGGGCAAGGCGGCCTTCGAACTTGGCGGGGAAATTCGCATCGGCGTCGACCGCAAAGTCTGCAAGCTTTCCATCTTTCGGAGCAATGACGACAAGCCTGTTGCCAGCAAAAATGTCGCTCTTACTTTCGGCGATGAGGCCTTTTTCTTTGAGATAATCTGACCACTTAACATTTGCGGAGCAGAAAATATCGGCCCCCGCGCCAGCCTCTATCTGCCGGGCAAGCTTGGAGGACGAAGCAAGGTTAAGCTTGATATCGCAGGGATGCTCCTTCTCGTAGGCATCCTTCAAATCCGCGATAACGTTTGTCATGCTTGCGGCGGCGAAGACGGTCAGCGTTTTGCGAACCACAGGTTTCGGCTGTGCAGCGGGAGCATCGGCCTTAACCTCATCCTTGCCGGACGAAAGCACCGACCCAAGAACAACGACAGCCACCAATATTAACCCGGCAATCAAGCCAAATTTCTGGTTACCGTTCATAGCTCACCCTTCTCGACATGATTTTTTGCTTCCGATTTATAAAGTGACAAATAAGCGTCTATAACTTCGTTATCACTAAGGGAACGCCCGAGGCGCTGGCTCTCCGCACGAATCACCGGGAGAAGACTTACCGCGACCGAGTGGTCGGCATCTATGCCGGCATTGCGGAGGATGTTGAGCAGCGCGGAGGAACCGGAATGCCGACCGATCACGAACTTGCGACCATCGCGGCCTATATCGCGGCAATCAAAAGGTTCGTAAGTCCGCGCGTCGGAGAGAATCCCGTCAACATGAATACCGGATTCGTGGGAGAAGATCTCGCCGCCGACCACCGGCTTGTTCGGATGCACCAGACGGCCGGACATGCGCCCTACCCTGCGGCTCAGGGCAAGGAGCCGGGTCGCATCCACCCCGCATCCGATCCCGGCCGAGACTTTGAGCGCAAGAACCAGTTCTTCTAGAGGAGCATTGCCTGCTCTCTCGCCGAGGCCGTTCACGGTCACGTCGATACTGTCCGCGCCAGCCATGAAAGCTGCAAGGCTGTTAGCCGTCGCCATACCAAGGTCGTTATGGCCGTGGAATCCGACCATAAGCCCGGGCGCGGCCTTGACCACGCTGCTGATTAGTTCTGAAGTGCTGAATGGATTGAGCACGCCAACCGTATCGGCAAGGCGCAGGCGGTGGGCGCCGGCCTGCTTCGTGGCAAGGGCAATTTTTGAAACGAAAGAAATTTCGGCACGGGACGCGTCCTGTGCTCCGATTGAGATGAAATCAAAATCCTTAGACGCCATTTCGACACAAGACGCGATGCGGTCGAGCACCCACGCTTCGTTCTTTTCCAGAGTCTGCATATGCAGGCGCGAGGCGGGAACGGAAAAATGGATGGCCGCGACGCCGCTGCGTCTGGCCATCTCGAAGTCGTTCTCTCTGGCGCGACACCAGACACTGATTCTTGAAGTCAGGCCGAGGGATACGATCGAACGTATGCCCTTAACCTCTTCCTCCCCCATGGCAGGGATCCCGGCCTCTATTTCGTCAATGCCGGCTTCGGCAAGACGCATGGCAAGATGTACGCGCTCGCGCGGGGCGAAAACGATCCCCGCCGCCTGTTCGCCGTCTCTCAGAGTTGTGTCGACTATATATGCCTTGCGTTCTGTCTTGCCGTTCATGGGGAATACCCCCTTCAAGTTAGCTTATGAGCAGATCCTCCACCGCCTCACCCTCTTCGAGAGCATCGAGAATCTGGTCGAGTTTATCTTCGCTGTCAATATCACCATACCAGTAGCCCTGCGGATAGATAACCATAGCCGGGCCGCGGTCACAGACCTTCAGGCATCCGCAGGCTGTAACCTGTGCAGACAAGCCGCGGTCGATAATTTCTTCTTCAAGGTAAGGAAGAAAACCAGCTGCGCCTTTTTTATTGCAGACGCCCTGAGCCTCACCGGAGACGCGGAAGCTGTTGCATACAAGAATGTGATAATCAGGTTTTTCCATTTCAAAATCCCCTTCAGTTTTTTATTTTCCATTCAGGCATCAGCCTGCAAGTTTGCTAAAGAAGCTCCTAGGCGCAACCCATACCGCCGCCGCTGCAAGCCTGGCCGCACTTGAACTCGCGCTTAGGAGAGCGGATTTCCTGGCCATCGTAAACCGAGACTAAGGCGTCCTCGATCAGACCTTCCATCTCGACAACCCGCAACCCCATCTGCTCGAGAATGCTTCTCGGCTTCGGGCCGATACCGCTTACCAGCAGAGCGCGGCAATCGGATATGGTGCGTGCGAGTTCGAGCCAACGCTTGTCGCCAAGACCTCTGGGCGGCGCCATCCGCTTTTCCAGCGGCTCGAAATCGTCACCGTCCTGCTTGAAGATCCAGAGCGCTTCGGATTCGCCGAGATGCTCATTGACCAGCAACCCTTCACGGCTCGCAACCGCGACGTAGGGTCTGCCGTCTTCGGAAGCCTTGCGCGCATCCTGCAGGCAGAGGGCGATCTCCTTGGCGTTATCCTCGCCCAGCATACCTGCCGCGTCGGCGCGGCAACGGGTGCAGTGGTGCATCTGCGGCATGTGGACGCCCGCCTTTGCCCTGATCTCGTGCACCATCTCCGGCGAGGGCTGATCGATCTCACCGAATGGAGTATTGGCGACCGGATAGAGCGGCATAAGGTTGAAAAGATCGGCTCCCAGTTCGGAGACAGCCTTGGCCACAGCCTCGACGTGGTGATCGTTTACGCCGGGGATGAGGATCATGTTCACCTTCGCGATCATTCCCTTTTCCTTGATCGCCTTGACCGCCGCGAGTTGGCGCTCGATAAGCTCCGCGCCCGCCTGTTCGCCGCGATAAATGGTCTTGTTCTCCCGTGCCCAGGCGTAAACCTTGGCTGCAATTTCAGGGTCGATGGCGTTCATGGTTATGGTAACGTGGCTCACCTCGAGCTCGGCCAGTTCGTCGATGTAGGGCGCAATGCCGAAGCCGTTGGAGGCGAGACAGAGAATCATCTCAGGATACTTCTCACGGACGAGGCGCAGGGCTTCCATGGTCTCGGCGGGATTGGCGAAAGGATCGCCCGGCCCGGCGATGCCGACAACGGAAATATTCGGCTTGAGTTCCATCATCTTGTCGAGATAGATAAGCGCCTGCCGCGGGGTGAGGACAGAGCTTGTCACGCCCGGGCGGGTTTCGTTGGCGCAATCGTATTTACGGTCACAGAAATTGCACTGGATATTGCACTTCGGCGCGACAGGCAGATGCACGCGGCCGTGTTCGTGTCGCGACTTTGCGTTAAAGCATGGGTGACGTTCGATATCGATCTTCATGATGCTCTCCCCTTGTCAGGTATTTTCATATGCGAATCCGCCCGCTCCCCAAACCTTTGGCGTTTTAGCCGGAGAATCCGCTTCGAGAGTTACATATAGGTATAGCCCCAATCATCGTTGCGCTGGCGGTGGTCGATGATGGCGTTGGCTATACTGTCGAGCAGGCTCAAGGCGCCCTTGTAGCCCACGTGCAGGAGGCGCGCCCCGCCGATGCGGTCGTGAACCGGAAAGCCTACGCGTACCAGTGGAAGGTCGAGGGCGCGAGCCAGCGTATAGCCCTTGCTGTTTCCGATCAGGATATCCGGGTTCGCCTTGGCAACCTCTTCGGCCATATCCTCAAAGTCGGAACCGTCTAGAATTTCTATCCCCGAAATCTCTGGCGCAACCTCGGCAATGCTCTCGCGCAGATTACCGCTGTTCCCGCCGGAAAGGACAACAACCGGGCGGATTCCAACCTCGGCCAGGAAGGAGACGATGCCGGTTATGAAATCCTCTTCTCCGAAAACGACTGCCCGCTTGTCGAAGATGTACTTGTGCGCATCGACGTACGCGTCGATCAGACGACCGCGCTCGGCGACATATCTTTCTGGCGTATCCATGCCGGACGCTTCTTCAAGCACGTCAAGGAACCTGTCGGTCTGACGCAGGCCGATGGGAAGGGGCATGGCATGGTTCTTTACGCCGAAGCGGTTTTCAAGATAAGCCCCGGCTGTCTTTTTAAGATCCCAGTTAGAAACGAATTCGACAGTTTGCGTTGCCGAACCCATGGAGCGGATCTCATCGACCGTCGTGCCGCCTTCGGGGAGGTTGTGGTATTCGCTCCACGCCGGGCCGTCGAGGGTGTCGGAGTAGTCGGGGAGCAACACGCTCTCGATTCCGAAAGACGCAACCATATCCTTGAGATGGCGGATATCGGCGGGCGAAATCATGCCGGAAATTATATTAACGGCCTTTCTCTTGACGCCCCCTTCGGCAAGCCCTTCAACAAGGGCGCGGAGGGTAGCGAAAAATCCGTCGGCATGGGTGCCGCTGTAGCTCGGGGTCGAGACGTGGACAAGCTCCGGGATCTCCGTGCCTTCGAAAGCCTTGCGGAATTCCTTGAGCATCATGGGAACATCGTCGCCGATAGTCTCCGAGAGGCAGGTTGTCGCGATACCGATAAGCTCCGGGTTATATTGACGGATCACGTTCGCCAGGCCGAGGGCAAAATTTTTGCCACCGCCGAAGATGGCCGTATCTTCCGTAAAGTTCGAGGAAGCGATATCTACCGGTTCCTTGAAATGGCTGATCATGTAACGGCGGATATAAGTCGAGCAGCCCTGCGAGCCGTGCAGGAAAGGCATCGCTCCGCGCACACCCTTGTAAGCCATGCAGGCACCGAAGGGGGTACAGAGCTTGCAGGCGTTTCTGGTCGCAGTAAAGCCGGCCTTGGATTCTATAACCGTCATGCCACAACCTCCTCTGACTTGCCACCAGCGCCGCGCGCCTTGCGCGGAACAAACTGCCACACCGGGCTCATAACCGAACCGTAAACCTCGCGGGCGAATGTCTCCATCCCAATAAAACCGGCGAGGGGAATTTTTCTCTCGTGATTGTGGTCGCAAAAACCGATGCCCAACTTGAAAGCGATCGGCCTTTCCTTTACGCCACCGATAAAAATGTCCGCGTCCTTCTCCTGGACAAACTTGGAAAGTTCGACCGGGTTGGTGTCATCAACAAGGATAGTCCCCTCGTCTGACAGTTCGCGGAGGTATTCGTACTCTTCCTTGGAGCCGGTCTGTGAACCGACGATCACGGTCTTCATGCCGAGGGAGCGCAGAGACCGGATAAGCGAAAATGTCTTGAACGCGCCGCCAGTGTAGATTGCGGCCTTCTTGCCCTTGAGGTCCTTGCGGCACTTGCGGACAAAGGGCATGATGCGCGATACTTCTTCCTCAACCAACTTGCTGGTATTGCTCATCACCTCGTCGTTTCCGAAATACTCGGCAACATCGTAAAGCGCCTTTGAGGTATCCTCAATGCCGACGTAGGAGACGCGGATGTACGGTATGCCGTACTTTTCTTCCATCATCTTGGCCAGATGGGTCATGGAACCACTGCACTGGACGACATTGAGCTTCGCCCCGTGCGCCTTTCTGATCTGGTCAACGCGGCCGTCGCCGGTTACTGTGGCGACAACCTCAATCCCCATCTTTTCATAATACTCGCGGATAATGTTCGTCTCGCCCGCGATATTGAAGTCTCCGAGGATATTGATGCTGAGATCGGAAATATCCGAGATGTCTCCGGTGCCAACCAACTTGGCTATGGCATCGCAGGCGGCCTTGTAGCCGTCTTTCTTGGTTCCCTTGAACCCTTCCGACATGACGGGAAGAACGGGAATGCCCTTCTCCGCCTCGACGCGGCGGCATATCGCTTCGATGTCGTCGCCGATGATTCCGACTATGCAGGTGGAATAGACGAATGCGGCCTTCGGCTCATAGGCGTCGATGAGTTCCACGAGGCTCTCGTAAAGCTTCTTCTCGCCGCCGAAGATAACCTCTTTCTCCTGCAGGTCGGTCGAGAAGCTCATGCGGTGGAGGCGTGGGCCGGTGGAGGTGGCGCCGCGGATATCCCAAGTATAGGAAGCGCAACCGACGGGACCGTGAATAAGGTGGAGAGCGTCAACTATAGGGTAAAGGACGACACGTGAACCGCAGAAGACGCATGCGCGCTGGCTGACCGATCCGGCGAGGCTGTTTTTCTCGCACGCCATCTCGAAAGGTTCGAGTCCGGTGCGGTGAATCTGAGCTTTACGTGTATCAAGGATGTCAGCCATGTCAGTCTCCCCTTATTTTATGGGTTGAACCTGCGGGTCGGGTTTAAGCAACCCGCAGGCTCACCTGGAGGGGTTTAGTTGTTTGCGTTACAGTACCAGTTCGAAGCTTTCGTCCGGTGTATCCCTGTCCTGACGATCCATAAGGGCACTGAGGATCTGTTCGCAGAGACGGATTCCGCCGCGGTAACCGACAGTCGGCATATACTGGTGGCCGATGCGGTCGTAGATCGGGAAGCCGTGACGGACGAAAGGAATATCCTCATCCTTGGCGATGTACTTGCAGTAGGTGTTGCCGATGATCAGGTCCACGGACTCGTTCTTGATGAGCTGGTGGAAGTGATACATGTCGGCGCGTTCACCCACGGCGATCTTGGCATCGGGGCACTGCTCCTTGACCTTGGCCTCGATAGCCCTGGTGATACGCCTCTTCGGAACGGAACCGGTGACGATGTAGACCGGTTTCATGTCGAGGTCGACCATGAACTCGCTGAGAGCGATGAGCTGGTCAGGGTCGCCCACAAGCCCGACCCTCTTGCCGCAGAAGTACTGCTGCATGTCGGAGATGAGGTCAACCAGTCGACCGCGCTCGTCGGTAATCAGCTCGGGAACCTTGACCCCGCCGAGCTTGCGCAGCTTGTCGACAAAGCGGTCGGTTGCCTTGAGCCCGATGGGAAGGTCGAGTATCTCGCACGGAACGCCGTGCTTGGTTTCGAGCTCCCTCGCGGCCACGGACGAGCAGAACTCGCCGAGGGCGATAGTTGCCTTGCTCTGGCTCGCGGTGGCGAGGTCGGACATCTTGACGCCGCCCTTGGGATACATGGCATGCTTACCGAGCTGCGGGGCGTCGAGGACGTCCGAGGTGTCGGGGAACATGAGAGTCTCAACACCCATGCGGGAGGCAAGGCTCTTGATCTCGCGCATGTCGGCGGGCTCAACCCAGCCGGGGATGATGTTGAGGCGCTTGGTCTTGGTATCGCTCGGTTCGACCACGAGATCGACCATACCCTTGACCATGTTCGAGAAGCCGGTGATGTGCGAACCGACATAACTCGGAGTGTTGCAGTAGATCACCCTCTTGCCCTCGGGAATCTTACCTTCCTGAGTAGCTTTCTTGACGATCTGGGTCAGGTCGTCACCGATGGTCTCGGAGAGGCAGGTCGTGTGAACGGCAATCACCTCGGGACCGTAGATCGTGAAGATGTTGTCGATCGCCTGAAGCAGGTTGGCCTGTCCGCCGAAAACCGAAGAGCCTTCGGTAAAGGAACTGGTAGCCGCCATTATCGGCTCTTTGTAATGCCTCGTAAGCGAACTGCGGTGATAGGCGCAGCACCCCTGCGAGCCGTGGCTGTGCGGCAGGCAGCCATGGACGCCCAGGGCGGCGTACATGGCGCCGATGGGCTGGCAGGTCTTGGCGGGGTTGATGGTGAGGGCTGAGCGCTCTGGCGCATCGGGATCGGTATGACGGAGGAGCA
>JAFGWW010000392.1 GCA_016936955.1 Planctomycetota bacterium
CCGGGAGCTTGGGCAGCTTCGGCCTCTGGGTCATCGCCTTGTTGAGGGGACACTTGATGTCGATGCGCAGCACTTCCCACGGGGCGAGGTCGACGTTGATCGCCACGCGCTGACGCCAGTCCTGCGGCATGTTGTGGCCGGGCTCGATGCGCTGGTGCGGGATCTTTTTCTTGCCCACATAAAGCTCCACCCCGCGCGGACGCCATACATAGTCGGTATGCAGTTCGAGTTCCATCACGCCCTTGTAGCGGAAAGCGTGGGGGTTGGCCACGAAGATCGGCACGTCGCCACCGTCCGCTTTTTTCTCGTTGCGGAACATGCGGAGGATGGTCTTGAGGCGCAGGCGGCTCATGCTCTCGCGGGCTGAAGAGAGCTGGCGCAGGCTGTCGGCCTCTACCTGCGGCGCGGAGGAGCCGGGCAGGATGTCATGGAACTCGCTGAACATCACGTCGCGCCATGCGTTCTCGATCGTCTCGGCCGGATACTTCTCGCCCGCAAACCACCACGCGAGGGTGCAGATGCGCTCCACTGATTTGACCAGGCTCTCGGTCTCGCGGTGGGCGCGCTTGATCCTGCTCATCGAGGTATAGCATCCGGGGAAACAGTTCTGCAATTCTTCCTTGACCACCGGAAGCTTCTTGCCCTTGAGCGCCTTCTTTGCCTCGGAGAAAAACAGCTCCGGCGTCGATTCGATCACCTCGATCTGGGGATGATCCTTGATGTACTGCCTGATCTGCTTGTACTCCTCTTTCGACGGGCCGCCGCCGTGGTTGCCGAGGCCCCAGAGAATCATGGAGACAGGCTCGCCTTCCCAGCGGGGCATCCAGTCGTCGCAGTATTTGGTAAACTCGTTGTTGGTCAGATAGTGGTCGTCGCTACGGCGGGCAGTGATGGAATTGCCCGAGCGGTCTTTCCACTCGAAGAGGCCAACCGGCAGGTCCATCTGCGCCACGCTCGGGCGGCAGAAGATATAACCGTTCATCCCGCACCCGTCGAGCACCTGCGCAAAACCTTCCCCATGGCCGAAGGTGTCGAAATTATACGCAACCCTCGGGCGCACGCCGAACTTATCCTTGAAATAATTGAGCCCGTAAAGGTACTGGCGGATGTGGCTCTCGCCGTTGGGGATGTTCACGTCCGGCTGCAACCACGCCCCGCCCGCGATGTGCCAGCTGCCGGCCTTGACCAGTTTCTGGATGCGCTTGAAGAGAACCGGATCGTTCTCCTCCACCCAGTGATATAAAACAGCCTCGTTATGATTGAAGACAAAACCCTTGTTGCTTTCGCAGAATTCCGCCGCCACGCGAAAGGTAGAGAGCGTCTCGGTGAGGCCGTCTTCCCAGTGCCAGAGCCAGACGGGGTCGAGGTGGGCGTTGCAGATAATATGTAGTGGTTTGCGCTTTTCCATGGTTTTTCCTCGCAGCTAAATTGTTGTGAGCAAATCTGGTTTGATAATTTGACTTATCATTTTATACATAATAGATATATCAACATTTCAATATGTCAAATAGCTAGTTGAAAAATGTGGCGCATTTTTTATCTCCAAGCTGGAAGATGTTGTAATTATGCCTGCCTGCACCGAAATAATTCATCAGTCCAGCCCTGCAATTTTAATATAAATACTTGTTAAATATAAATTAATATTATTTTAATTATTTTGCCGTGCTAAGTTGACAGTCAACTGGACAACTTGTATAGTGCAGTCATGGAAAAAGTACGACAGATAACCAAATGCACCCAGATCAAGAGCGTCATCGAGGAGCGCATAAACGGCATGGCTCCAGGCGAGATGCTGCCTTCGGGCCCCAAGCTCGCGGCCGAATATGGCGTGAGCCGCTTCACCGTCAGCCGTGCAATCGCCGAGCTGGAGGCAGAGGGCAAGCTCTTCCGCAAGCAGGGAAGCGGGACTTATGTGCAGGAGCGGGAGAGCAAAAAAAAGAGCGGGCGCATCGGACTGGTGATGGGCAAGAGCGTCGCCATCGAGGCAAACAACTTTTTCTACAACCAGGTTTTTCAGGGAATCGAAAGCGCAATCTCTGCGAACGCATACAGCATGGTTCTGGTCAAGGCGGATGACAACGAGGGCGACATCGAAACCCTGCGGCAGGCTATAATCAAGGACGAACTCGAAGGGCTGCTCCTCATGGGGCGGGTAAACCTTTCGGCGATCGAAGCGCTCATGAACAAGGCGGAGCCTTTCGTTATCGTGGACCGCAACATCGCCTTCAACGGCGTGGCATCGGTGGGTACGGCGAACGTGGAGGGGGCGAAAAAAATCACCGAACACCTGATCAAACTGGGGCACAGGAAGATCGGGTTTATCACCAGTGTGCTGCACACAAGTTTTTCCGAGCGACTTGAAGGGTACAGGATGGCCCTTGAGGAAGCGGGGATTGAAGCGAAGAAGGAATTCATCTTCACCAACTTCGAGTCTTACCGCAACGGCGATGACCTGCTCGATATCGCGGGGCGCACTTACGGCCCCACGGCATTTGTATGCGCCAACGACGGAATGGCGGCAGACGCGATGAGCTTCCTGATGAAAGAAGGGCTGCGGGTTCCCGAAGATATCAGTTTCGTCGGCTTTGACGACGAGGCGGCCTCAACCAGAGTATGCCCGCAACTGACCACCATGCGCATCGACAAGGAAGGCATGGGCAGGAAAGCGGCGGAGATGCTTTTTGAATACATCCGCGAACCCGAACGCGAGCGCAGGAAGCTCTATATGGAAACGGAATTAATCCTGCGCGACTCGACAGCGGAACCGTCGAAAGAAGAATAGGAAATAGGGAATAAGTGATAGAAAATCAATGACCGGATTTTACAGCGGATAAAATTTCAAATTACCTTACGCATCTGTTTAAGAAAGCCCCGAAAGGAACAAGCAATGAAGACCATCGACCTGTGCGGAAGCATGTGGAAAGTCAATCAGGCGGGAAAGAAGAAGAGCATACCGGCGGTGGTGCCGGGGTGCGTGCATACCGACCTGCTTGCGGCAAAGGAGATCGGCGACCCATTCTACCGTGATAATGAAGAGAAGCAGTTCTGGATCGGCGAGAGCGACTGGGTTTACACCCGCGAGTTCTCGGTGGACGCAGAGACCCTTACCCA
>JAFGWW010000393.1 GCA_016936955.1 Planctomycetota bacterium
TCGACCTGATTGCCGTTCACGATCTCCTGGCGGAAGATGCCGTACTGGTAGCGCAGGCCATAACCGAAGGCCGGGAGCTCAAGCGTGGCGAGGGAGTCGAGGAAGCAGGCGGCGAGACGGCCAAGACCGCCATTACCGAGGCCTTGGTCGACCTCCTCCTCGCGGATATCTTCCCACTTGTAGCCGAGGTCGCCGAGGGCTTTGACCACCTCGTTCTCGATACCAAGGTTGATGACGTTGTTGCCCATGGCGCGACCCATGAGGAACTCGAGAGATAGATAATACACTCTCTTGGCGTGTTCGCTGTGGTGGGTCTGCTGGGTGTGGATCCATTGCTCAATCAGGCGGTCTCGGATTGTCAGGGCGAGAGCCTGGTAGCGGTCGCGATCGGAGGCCGTGTAACGGTCGACTCCGAGGCTGAATTTGAGATGATCGGCGAAACCGTACGCGATCGAATCCGCATCATGCCCCTGCCGTTCCCGTATTGCGTCCATGCATTCGCATTTGGCCATAGTATGTTTTCCTCCTGGACTAGAACATTTGGCCTGTTGAAACAGGCCATATAAATTGCACAATAAAATTCTACCTAAACGGGGCAACGGTGCAATGTTAAAAGTGTAAGCTTTTGGTTAGGGGTGGGGTGTCATGATAAAATCCAGCTTGGCTTTCCGTTCGTACTGAGCTTGTCGAAGTACGGACGCAAGAGGCACATCCCGAAATTTCCGCAGTTTATGTTCCTGTGCCGGTCGGATACGATGCACCCTTCGACAAGCTCAGGGTGAGTGGTCAGTTTTTTTGTCAGTCCTGTGGATGGAATGGGCGGAAAAACGCACAGAGCGCGCCCATAAGCGCACTCTGTGTCGGATAGAGCCGGTAATCAGGCGCAGAGTTACTTCAGTGCGCTCTCGATTGCGCCCACGAGGGTCTCGGCCTGCTGCACGCCGACGAAGCTCTGCACTACCTTGCCGTCCTTGAAGACGATGAGGGTGGGGATGCTCTGGACACCGGCGGAGACGGCTATCTGCTGGTTGTCGTCGACGTTGACCTTGGCCACGGTCGCCTTGTCGCCGATCTTGGCGGCAACCTCGTCGAGGATCGGAATCTGCATCTGGCAGGGGCCGCACCAGGGGGCCCAGAAGTCAACAAGGGTTACGCCTTCGGCAATGGTGCTCTCGTATGACTCGTTATCCAGAATCTTAATGTTCTCGCTCATCGTTACTCTCCTTTTATCTGCGTTGGTATTGGTGTTGTTTGTCGGATTCTGCCCGTACATCGAGAGGCCGAGCAGCAGCCCCATGACTCCTCCGTAAATCGCTCCGCGAAGCGGGGTTGCGGTAAGGGGGCAGCCTCCGCCTTCGCAGCTTCGCGTGCTTCCGAGAAGCGCCCCTCCGCACAGCCCGATGACTGTAGTGAGTATTATATTGGTTATCACGGTAATTTCCTCTCTGGTGGTTATACGGGAATCTTTTACTCCCGGTTTCAAGCCAATCCACCAGTAGATAGAACAAATACCGTGCCAACCCTGTTTTTACTCAAACACGCGCCTTATGTATACAGCAAAACCCTTACCGCGTCGATAAATATGGTCTGCTGCAAGGAAACGTGGCGGACGTGACCGGTAAATTATTTGATTGCACATTCTTGCATTGCAATTGCATGCAATGCGGAGAGATATGCAATAATGCAAGATTGGATCATGTAAGTTATTTTGCAGCAGTAGCTTATTGCCTTATTGCGCTATGGCATGGCGGGTGCAATGCATGGAAACGATTAAGAAGGAAATAGGCTGGGTTGCAAGAGAAGAATTGACAGGGTTTATAAAAGGAGCTGGAGATGAATAACGAATCGAGATGGCGTCCATATATAGCAGGCGCGTTGGTCGGGGTGCTGGCCATCGCATCGGTATGGGCCACCACAAAATATTCAGGCAAGGGGCAATACCTTGGCGCGTCGACCACCTTTGTCCGCGCGGCGGGGTTGGCCGAGGAGAAGGTTGCGCCGGAGCATGTTGCGGGCAACGCCTATTACACCAAGGAGAAGGTGAAGGTGGACTGGCAGATGATGCTGGTTATCGGAGTCGCCCTTGGCGCGGGCGCGGCGGCGCTGGTGCGCAAGGACTTCAAGGCGGAGATGGTTCCGCCGATCTGGAAAGAGCGTTTCGGTTCGAGCATGGCGCTACGCGCGCTCTTCGCTTTTCTTGGCGGCGCGGTGGCGATGTTCGGGGCGCGCCTTGCGGGAGGATGCCCGAGCGGGCACGGGCTCAGCGGGATAATGCAGCTTTCGGTCAGCGGTCTTATCGCCATGGCCGGGTTTTTCGGCGCTGGCGTGATCGTGGCTAATCTGCTTTACCGTAAGAGCGGAAAGGGAGGTGCATAATGACTACTGAACTCTGGCTTGGCCTAGGCACAGGCATAATATTCGGAATACTTCTGCAGCAGGGGCGCGTTGCCCGTTACGAAAAACAGGTGGGCGCCATGCTTTTCCGGGACATGACGATCTTCAAGTTCATGCTTACGGCGATCATGGTGGGCATGGTCGGGCTGCACCTCCTTGCCCAGTATGAGGTGATCTCCTTGAGCATCAAGGGCACGGTTCTCGGGGCGAACATAATCGGAGGAATACTTTTCGGCATGGGTTGGGCGGTCATGGGCTATTGCCCGGGAACCTCCCTCGCCGCGCTTGCCGAAGGTCGCTTCCACGCCATCTGGGCCATACTCGGCATGCTCGTCGGCGCGGCGGCCTACGCCGAAACTTATCCGAGTTTAAAAGAGAACATCCTCACCTGGGGCGACTACGGCAAGATAACCCTGCCCGGCATTCTCGAAGTCTCACCGTGGCTGGTGATCGCAGGCTTCATAGTCGGCTTCCTCGGCCTCTTCGCGATCTTCGAGAAGAAGGGTGTCTGACATAGTAAAGGTTACAATCCATTTGAAATAATAAAGGCTCTCCGTTTGGGAGAGCCTTTGTGTTGTTTTGAGTGATTCTTTAATTCGATTTATTTAGTTCTTCCTGCCTTTGTTGCCACTCCTTCTCAACTGTTTTATAATCAGGTTTGCGCGACTCGAACCAAGGATCGAAAACTTTTACCCAGTAGAGCATTTTGAGGGCGTATTTGCACTCCTCTTTTTCTGAATTAAGCGCGCCATATGTCTTAGGGTTGTATGCAGCGTCGGAGAAACAAGAATCAGCCAAGAATACTCCGGTTAATCTAATTAGTGCGATAAAGCATATAAAGCCAAAGCAGTAAACAAGCTTCCGGTTGGCTTTATGAGTTTTATGTTCAGTGCTATGGTCTTTATTGTTGCTGTTCATTATGAATTAAACGCCTTTTATGAGAGATTTGCGCAATTGAATTTTCTAGGCTAACATCCCATGCTTCTTCATCTTCCGCCAGAGGGTCGAGGGGTCGATGCCGAGGGCGTCGGCGGTGCGGCGGCGGTGGTTGCGGTTTTCCTGCAGGGTGCGGGCGATGAGGTCTTTCTCGTCCTCCTCGGAGATGTTGGCGTTGCGGCGATCGAGATTGTAGGCGCAGTTGGGCACGCCCGGTTCCGTTTCATTGACGTTCAGGGGGAGGCAGGCTTCCTGTATCTCCTCGAAGGGGCACATGACATAAGCCCGCTCCACGATGTTTTCCAGTTCGCGGATGTTGCCGGGGAAGGAGTATTTCATCAGCACGCTCATGGCCGCCTGCGAGATGCCGCGGATGGTCTTGCCGGTTTCGGCGTTGTAGCGTTCGATAAAATTGCCCACCAGCAGGGGGACATCCTCCTTGCGCTCGCGCAGGGGCGGGATCTGCAATTCAACCACATTGATGCGGTAATAAAGGTCGCTGCGGAAAGTTTCGTCCTGCATCATTGCCTTGAGGTCTCGGTTGGTGGCGGCGATGATACGCACGTCAGCCTCCACTGTCTGCGAACTTCCCAACGGTTCGTATACTTTTTCCTGCAAAACGCGCAGAAGCTTTACCTGCATGGCGGGGGAGATGTCGCCGATTTCGTCGAGAAATAAGGTGCCGCCCTGGGCCATGGCGAAGCGGCCGGGCTTGTCAGCCTTGGCGTCGGTGAAGGCGCCTTTCTTGTAACCGAAAAGTTCGGATTCGAGTAGCGTGTCCGGCAGGGCTCCGCAGTTGACCGCCACGAATGGCTTGTCCTTGCGGGGGCTCTCCTTATGGAGCGCTTTTGCGAAAAGCTCCTTGCCCGTGCCGCTCTCTCCGAGGACGAGGACGGGGCTGTTGCTGTCGGCGATGTTGGGGAGGATGGAGAGAAGCTGGCGCATGCGGCTGTTTTTGGTGACGATGCTCTCTACGCAATACTCGCAGCGCAGCTCCTGCCGCAAGAGCTCGATGCCTGTCTCGTCGCGGAAGGTCATGACCGCGCCCACGATTCCGTCCTTGCCGTATATGGGGGAGGCGTTCATGCGGATCGGGACAGGGGCGGCGCGCTTGCTCTGGATGCGCGTGGCCATGCCTTTTACCGTATCCCCGTTGTGGAGGATTTTTTCCAGACTCTCCTTGCAGTTGCAGACCTCGGGGCGGAAGACTTTTGACAGCGGTTTACCGATAGCTTCTTCAGCGCTGAAACCGGTTATCTCCTCCGCCGCGCGATTGAAACACGTTACCAGCAGATCCTGATTGATGGTGCAGACCCCCTCGGAAAGAGAGTTGAGAATCAGGCCGTATTCAAGATCGTTCATATGAAAATCTCCTGAATGCAATTGTACAACATTGCTTTGCAATTGCAACGAAATGCCTATTGTTGGAGTCACTATATCGCCTTTGGCTATTTAAGTATTTACTTTATAAGGGTTTAAATCTTTTAATTCTTTGCAATGTGATTGGCACGCAATTGGCCTTGCAGTCTCATCATTACA
Source organism: Planctomycetota bacterium (assembly GCA_016936955.1). Classification (GTDB taxonomy): domain Bacteria; phylum Planctomycetota; class SZUA-567; order SZUA-567; family SZUA-567; genus JAFGWW01. The sequence goes on from JAFGWW010000393.1 coordinate 4,870, forward strand.
ACAACCGTGCGAAGAAAGGAAAATGATGAAAATAGTGATTGTGGGAGGTGTGGCGGCGGGGCCTAAGGTTGCGGCGAGGGTTATGAGGATTAACCCAGAGGCCGAGGTGACGGTGGTGGAGAAGGGTGAGTTCCTTTCTTATGCCGGATGCGGGTTGCCATATTATGTCTCGGGGGTGGTGAAGGAGCAGGCGGAACTGATGTCCACGCCGGTTGGGGTGGTGCGCGATTCTGTCTTTTTCCAGAAGGTGAAAAACTTCGAGGTGCTCAATGCGGTCGAGGCTACCGATATCGACCTCAAGAACAGGAAGGTCGGTATCAAGGGGCTTGGGGACGGCGCGGCTTCGGCTGTGCTGGATTATGATAAGCTCGTGCTCTGCACCGGTTCCAAGCCGGTAATTCCACCATTGCCGGGAATTGAACTTGACGGCGTTCACAAACTTTACGGTGTTGAGGATGCGGAGGCGATAAAGGAAAAGCTTGCTGGGCAGAAGGCGCTTGACGTGGTCATTGTTGGCGGCGGATTGATTGGTGTTGAGGTGACCGAGGCTCTGGTGGAGAGCGGTTGCCGGGTGACGATAGTCGAGATGCAGAGCCAGATCATGACCATGCTCGATCCGGAAATGGCCAAGCAGGTGGAGTTGCATATGGAGAGCAAGGGCGTGAAGGTCCTGACAGGAACGCGCCTCCAGTCTATCCAAGGCGAGGACGGGAAAGTCAGCGGCGTCACCACTGACAAGGGAGAGTTCAAGGCCGAGATGGTTATTATGTCTGTGGGCGTGCGGCCGAATGTTGACCTTGCGAAAGCGGCCGGGCTCTCGATCGGGGTTACGGGCGGGATTCTCGTCGACAACCAGATGCGAACCAGCGACCCCGATGTATACGCGGCGGGTGACTGCGTGGAGATGACCCATATCGTGACCGGCAAGCCCTGTTATGTTCCCCTAGGTTCGACGGCGAACAAGCAGGGGCGTGTGGCGGCGAACAATATATGCGGGCGCAAGGATACTTGGCCCGGCGTTCTCGGCAGCACCGTATGCAAGGTCTTCGATTTCTGCGTATCCGCCACCGGCCTTTCCGAATCTAGGGCGAAGGCCGAAGGGTACGAGACCGAGACCGTTATCGTCCCGGGGCCGGACAAGCCGCACTTCATGCCCGGAGCCAAGCCGCTGATTTTGAAACTTATCGCCGACAAGAAGACGCGCAAACTACTCGGCGCGCAGGCAGTCGGCATGGGGGACGGCGATAAGCGGATCAACGTTGCGGTCATGGCCCTTACCTGTCGCATGTCAGTTGATGATCTTGCGCAGGTTGATCTCTGTTACGCGCCGCCTTATTCGCCGGCCATGGATAATATCCTCACCGCCGCGAATGTGCTGCGCAACAAACTCGACGGGCTTATCAAGGGCATTCGCGCCGAAGAGGTCAAGGCGTGGCAGAACCGGGGAGATGAATTCACCTTCCTCGACGTACGCAGCCCAGCGGAGTTCGAAGAGGTTAGCATTCCCGGCACCAAGCTTATCCCGCTTGGAAAACTCAGAACCGCCCTTGATGAGATTCCGCGTGACAAGCCGGTGGCGGCTTTCTGCAAGATCTCGCTTCGCGGATACGAGGCAGCCCTGATTCTCAACGCTGCGGGGTACAAGGATGTTTACGTAATGGACGGTGGCGTTGCAGTTTGGCCTTATGAGAAGAAAACTTTGTAGCAATTGGCAAAAAACGGAAATGCTGAAGCGGGGTGCGTCGATTGCGCGCCCCGCTTTTTCTATTCGTCCAGCCACTTCGGGTATTCGTTCTCGCGGTGCATTGAGATGAATACCTGCCGGATTTTTTCGCGGCTGTTTTTGGCGAGGGTTACGGCGGCGGCGCGGAACTTTTGGGCTTCTGCCGCTGCGCGTGAATTCTTGCCAATCACGTTCTCGGCGTACTCGAGAAAGTAGTCGATGCTATCGAGGAAGAATACGGTGAGCATGGGGTCGCGCTCCGTTCCCGCTTCAAGCGCCATTTTTGCTTTTGCAAGATATCCTTCGCCGGTGGCGACGCCGGAGAGCCAGAGGAAATTACGCGCGAGTCCGTTATATGAGCGGGCGCTTTCGGGATTGATAACCGTGTCTGCGTTGAAGTTGTCGCAGGATTCTTTGAATAACTCTAGCGTATCGTTTTTGACCTTGAGCGATTCCTGTTCGAGCTTTTCACTCTCGCCGGTTTTCTTCTCCTTGCGGGCGTAATAGAGCTTGCTCTTTATTATGGAGCCTTCGGCGAGTTTTTCCATGGCGAGGCTGTACTGGAGATAACCGAGCATGGCGTGGTAGGTGCCGGTAAGGTAGCGTTCGCCCGTTTCCGCGAGTTTGTTTTCCAGATACTGGCGCGCTTCTTCTTTCTGATTTGCGTTCATAGCGTCGATGGCGAAGGGCATGACGGCGGGGGAGGAGA
>JAFGWW010000394.1 GCA_016936955.1 Planctomycetota bacterium
CACCGGCCAGCCTTGGCAGTCTGTGCTCCATCTATGCTCCTTTAAACAGCCCAAACCGTACCCGCGCGGGTGTGGCACGGCATGAACCAGAACTGTTGTCGTAAGATTATATCCCTGCTCGAAGGCAAACATCCCAAACTTGCTGGAATATGGACCCGGCAGTGATAGCCTAGCTTCTCATAAACCCCTGAAATGTCAAGGAGTTTATCCCCAAGTTTTAAACATTTCATCCACGGTTGATTTTGATAAATCTGGTGTGAAAAAGGAGGGTCCGATAATACCGGATTCTCAGCTTCTGCCGATCTTGACAAAAAACTTGCCCGGCTGCTGCGAAACCTGCCGTTTAAGCTCAAGAACCATGAGGGTGGCGCTGATCTGGTGAACAGGTAAGCCCATTTCATTACAGATCTTATCGATATGAACCGGGCTGTCCGAGAGGATTTCGAGGATCTGCTGCTCCCGGTTGCCGAGCTCCACCTTTGCCTTGCTCTCGGAGTCGGACTCATCAAGCGGGGTCTTTTTGGGGGCTTCAACCGGCACAGGCATGCTTTTGCGGATCTCCTCGGCTACGGGGCCGAGTTCGTCCAAAATATCATCCATATTGCGGATAAGGGTTGCGCCGTCCCGTATCAGCTTGTTACACCCTTCAGCCATTTCCTGACTAATATGCCCCGGAATGGCCATGACGCTGCGGCCCATCTCGTAAGCGTGACGGGCGGTGATGAGCGCGCCGGAGCGGGTTGGGGCTTCCACCACGAGAATGCCGAGGCTGAGGCCGGCGATAATGCGGTTGCGACGGGGGAAATTCTCCCTGCTGGGGAGGGTTTCCATGGTAAATTCGCTGATTACCGCGCCGTTTCCGGCTATTTCGGCGGCGAGATCACGGTTTTCCTCGGGATACATATGGCAAAGGCCGCAGCCGATTACGGCCAGGGTTCTGCCACCGCAGGAGAGGCAGCCTTTATGGGCAAAAGAATCGATACCCCGGGCGAGGCCGCTGATTACGCTGAAACCTGAACGCGCAAGAAGGCCGCCGAAACGCTCGGCCTGCTCCGCGCCGTAGCGGCTTGAACGGCGGGTTCCGACCATGCCGATGCCGATGCAGTCTTCGGGCTTGAGTTCTCCGCGGCAATAGAGGAGAAAGGGCGGGTCGTAAATTTCCTTGAGCTGCGCCGGATAGGCGGGGTCGTCGTAGGCGATGATGTTTACGTTATGCTGTGCGGCGAGGTCAAGCTCGGGGCGCGGGTCACTGTCCCCGGCCTGCAACACGGCCATGACCTGATTTTTCCTGATTCCCTCTACGGCGCAGAGGCTCTCCTCGCTTGCGCCAAGCAAAGCATCGGAATTTCCGAACGCTTTGAGCAGACGGTTTACAGTGACGGGGCCCACTCCGGGAGTGAGGGCGAGGCGAACAAGATTTTCCACTCTCTCCATGATCTGCCTGTCCCGGGTGCGGTATTTAACGTTTTATCTGGGCGAGTTTGGATTTTACCCCAGCATCAGTGAATTTCTGAATCACCTGCGCGGCATGCTCCTTGCTGACTCCCTTGACCACCGTAACCATTGGCTTGTGAAGGAGTTCGGCCGCCTCGTCCATGGATATTTTCATGTAGTCGGCAACCAATTTCGCCGCGATGGGCTTTGTGGTCTGGAGAACGACGACGCAAAAAGAACCTGTCCCGCTCTGCGGGAGATTTGAACTGCTTCCCGAAGGGGTTGCCTGAACGGAAGCGGGTGCTGTGGTGCGCTGCGAAGGAGGCACCGGCTTTGGATCATTGAAAATATCATTGCCGGTAATGGGCGGCTGCTGGCCGGTTTCAAACTGGTTAAGATCCTCATTGCCGATAATCGGAACCGCAGCCGTCTCTACAAAAGAGCCCATATCGTCGAGAGAGAAGAGCGGATCGTCATCAAGGTCGTCCAGCAGCGATTCGTTGGAAACTGGCTCTGCTGCGGAAGTTGCTGGCGCGGCGAGAGGGGATGCGGCGGCGGCGGTCTCCGTCTTTCTGCCCGGAAGAGGAGCAGGAGCGGGGGCCTCGACCGGCACCGGCGACATTGCCGTATCTGTCTTCTTCGGCTGATTTACAGTGGTTTTGCCATGTTTTGCAGTTATTGACATGGTGAGCGTCGCACCACAGGCGGGGCAGTTTATTTCAACGCCAGGTACCGATTTCTGGCAGTAGGCGATCAGGGGTTTGCCGAGAATCTTGGGCGTGGTGGGCCAGCCGACCTGCCTTACATTGCTATCAAGGCCGGCGTCAATCTCGATTGCGCCGCCCGCCTTGACCACCGGGTCAAAAGCCTGGAAAATGCCGGCCGCCTGGCTCATGTTGAGTTCGCTCAGAACCGCAACCGGCGCGGCGGACATGATTTTCCTGGCCAGATTTTCGCTGATGTTGAAAATATTCATCAGCGCGGCGGCCACACCAGCCTCGGCCGCAGGCTCACACTTCCTTAACACCAGCCTGAAACAAATGCTATCACTACTGCTCATGGACAGTTTATTTCCGTTGAAATTATAGGTAGTATTCAGAAAACATGACTACAGACTTGCTCATTTTGCCAATATAGTATTTTAAGGTCAAGGAAAAGCTCATAATATAAATACTCTTTTCAAACTTTTACAATTTGAATTGAACCGCCTCTTGTGCAGAATATTTCCCGCCCCCCGCGTCCGGGCAGGCAATTTAAAAAGGTTGCCAAACGGCGGAAATACCATAAACTTGCGAGAATAACCGTTTATTCCTTTATCGTTAATTTCGCCGCTTCAGTTTAACCGGAGTAATAATAGCTAATGCAAAAACGCATCGTCATCACCGGCGTCGGCCTCACCTCCCCCATCGGCAACGACCTCGCCACCCTGAGGCAGAACCTGCTTGCGGGCAAGCCGAACGTACAGATGATGGAAACCCGCTACATGGACCCGGTCCCGGCCGGGATCTGCGATTATGAGGTGACAAAATACCAGACCCGCAAAGACGCCCGCCGCGGAACCCGCGCGGGATCAATCTCGATCTACTGCGCCAACGAAGCGGTAAACGACGCGGGTATCAACCTCAAGGGCATGGACACCAACCGCGTCGGCGTTTTCGTGGGCACTACCGAGCACGGCAACGTTGAGACCGAGAACGAGGTGGCCAACCTCAAGGAATTCGATTACGACGTCAAATACTGGTCCCACCACCACAACCCCCGCTCCGTCTCGAACAACCCGGCGGGCGAGGTGAACCTCAACATGGATATCCACGGCCCACACTGCTGTATCGGCGCGGCCTGCGCAGCCGGGAATTACGGTATTATTTACGGCGCCCAGCAGCTCATGCTCGGCGAGGTTGATGTCGCCATCGCGGGTGGCATATCAGAAGCTATCCGCACCTTCGGCATCTTTGCCAGCTTCAAGGCCCAGAACGCCCTTGGCCACCACGAAGACCCGAACAAGACCAGCCGCCCCTTCGACACCGCCCGCAACGGCATCGTCGTCGCCGAAGGCGGTTGCCTTTACACCCTCGAACGCCTTGAGGATGCCCTCGCCCGTGGCGCGAAGATTTATGGCGAGATTGCGGGATACCACACCAACACCGACGCTACCGATTTTGTTCTTCCCAATCCCGAGCGGCAGGCGGAGTGTATGCAAGCTGCGCTTAAAAAAGCGGGGATGGAGCCGGGCGATATCGACCTGATAAACTGCCACGCCACCGCGACTCCCGAGGGCGATCCGAAAGAGATCTCGGCGATCAAGTCGGTCTTCGGCGAGGACGCGAAAACCTGGATCAACGCCACCAAGGGCTTTTACGGCCACGCCATGGGCGCGGCGGGTTCTCTTGAACTTGCGGGCAACCTTCCCGCCTTCGAGGACGGGGTGGTGCACCCGAGCATCAACTGCGACGAACTGGACCCGGCCTGCGCCATGCCGAATCTGGTTTTGAACAAAGCTGTTGAAGCCGGGGAGATCAGGACTATACTTAATAATTCGTTTGGAATGCTGGGAACCAACGCGGTTCTCATTATCAAAAAATACCAGGACTGACAGAAAATAAAGCAAGGAGATAGAGAAATGGCAATGAGCAAGGACGAGATCCGCGCCGCGGTGCTTGAGATTATCGAAGAGATAGCCCCCGACGAGGACATCGCCTCCATGAACGACGAAGAGCCCATCCGCGAACAGATCGGCCTCGACTCGATGGACTTCCTCGATATCGTGATGGAACTCAGGAAGCAGTACAAGGTCGAGGTGCCGGAAGACGACTACAACGAACTGCGCACCCTCGCCAGCACCGTCGCATATCTTGAAGGAAAGATGTAATTTCCAAAGCGGACAGGCAGATGAAATACGACGTTGTTATCATTGGGGCCGGACTCTCCGGCATCGCGGCGGGCACAAGGCTCGCCATGTACGGAAAGAAGGTCTGCATACTCGAAGCCCACGGGGTTCCCGGTGGGCTTAATTCATACTACCGCCGCGGCACGCGCAACTTTGACGTCGGCCTCCATGCCTTCACCAATTACGTCCCCAAAGGCGTAAAGGGCGAGCCCCTGACCAAGCTGCTGCGCCAGCTCCGTTTCAAGCACGACGAGTTCGACCTCCGCGAGCAGTGGAGCTCCATGATCCAGTTCCCCTCGTGCAGCCTCTGCTTCACCAACGATTTCGAGAAGTTCCGCAGCGACGTGCATTTCGAGTTTCCCGAAGAGAAGGATAATTTCGACGCCCTCGCCAGACACATCGACGAGTGCAACGAGATCGACCTCATGGCGCCGAAGTTCTCGGCCCGCATGAAGGTGGAATCATTTATCAAAGACCCACTCCTGCGCGACATGCTTTTCTGCCCGACCATGTATTACGGCAACCCGCAGGAAGATGACATGGACTGGCCCCTTTTCATCATGGTCTGGAAATGCCTCTTCACCTCCGGCCTCGCCCGCCCCGCCATCAGCATGAAGATGTTTATCAAGAAGCTGATGGACAAGTACGTTTCCGCCGGCGGAGAGATACTTTACGGCAAGCCTGTAACGAAACTCGTTGCCTCCAACGGCAAAATCGATCGCGTCATGACCGCCGACGGGGATGAGTTTGAAGCGGAACAGGTTATGAGCTCTGCGGGACTGGTGGAGACCATGCGCCTCTGCTCCGACCAGAAGGAAGACGCCTACGCGGAGCAGGTCGGGAAGATCTCGGCGATCGAATATGTTATCTGCCTCGACCGCATGCCGAAAGACCTCGGCCTCGACAAGACCATAATTTTCTACAGCAATACCGACAAATTCACCTTCCGCCGTCCCGAGGGGGTGGTCGATTTCACCTCCGGGATTATCTGCGCGCCCAACAACTATGGCGACGGAGATATTATGGAAGAGGGACAGGTAAGGATAAGCCACCTCAGCAGCTTCCCCGCATGGAAGAAACTTCTCGGCGCGGAAAAACCCTCCGAGGCGAGCAATGAAGGCATTGAGTTTTACCAGACCATGAAGCACGAAATAGAATCGCGCTGTCTTGATGACGCACGGGTTCACATGCCTGAAGTCGGCGAACACATAACTTTCGCCGACCTCTTCACCCCCCTTACCGTCAAGCGTTACACCAACCACGCGGAAGGTTCGCTCTATGGAAGCCCGGAGAAACACCGCGACGGGCGGACCCAATACGGCAACCTCTTCATCATCGGCGCCGACCAGGGATTCCACGGCATCATCGGTTCCATGCTCTCCGGCATCAGCATGGCCAACATGCACTGCCTACTTGAAAATACATAACAAACCATCCGGCCTGAATTATAATGGCCACCTGTTTTTATTGACGCAAAAGACTAACGGAAAGCGAAATAATGAAACTCGAAGATACGGCACCTCAATATGACGCAGTTGTTATCGGTGGCGGCATCGGCGGCATGACCGCAGCCAACCGCCTCGCGAAATTCGGGCACAAGGTCCTTCTGCTCGAACACCATTTCGAACTCGGCGGCCTCGCGGCTTACTTCAAGCGCAAAGGCTTTATCTTCGACACCGCCCTCCACGGTTTCCCCGTGGGGATGATAAAAACCTGCCGCAAATACTGGTCTAAAGAGATTGCCGACTGCATCGTCCAGGTCGACTCGATCCGTTACGACAACCCCCAGTTCTGCATTGACACGACCTACACGACGGAAGACTTCACCGACAAGCTGATCAACTTTTTCAAGGTCACGCCCGAGACGGTGGAGAGCTTTTTCAAAGCCTGCCAGAGCATGGACTTTTTCGACGACCGCGAAAAGACCACCCTCGAATTCTTTGAGGAATATTTCCCGGGGCGCTCCGATATCCACCGCTTCCTGATGGAACCGATCCACTACGCCAACGGCTCCACCTTCCTGGAGCCTGCCATCACCTATGGCATCGTATTCTCCAACTTCATGAGCAAGGGCGTCTACTTCTTCACCGGCGGCACCGACCTCTTCGTAAAGATGTGCCGCGAGGAGATGGAGAAGAACGGCGTGGACATTGTCATGCAGGCCACGGTTGAAAAGATCCTTCTCGAGAACGGCAAGGTTGCCGGAGTTGTTGCCAACGGCAAGGAGATCAAGACGAAATCGGTTCTCTCAAATGCCAACCTCAAGGCTACCTGCCTCGACATGATCGGCGCGGAAAACCTGCCGGCCGACTTCGCGGCTTCCTGCAAGGAGATGCGCCTGAGCACCTCCAACAGCCAGGTCTTTATCGGTATCAAGGAGGGGGTCACCCTCCCCTTCATCGGCGATATCATCTTCCACTCTTCGGCCGAGAGCTTCGCGCCGGAGGAGTATATCCACAATCCGCCCCACAGCCGGAGTTTCTCGATCTACTATCCCAAATGCCGCCCCGGTTACGACCGCTACGCCATCGCCGCCTCCATGGGCGCGCGCATGAGCGACTGGGAAAACCTGAGCGACGAGGAGTATGAAAAAGCGAAAGAGAACCTGATCGAACAGACCCTCTCCATCCTTGAACAGAAGCTGGTTCCGAACATTCGCGAGATCACCGAATATGTGGAGGCCGCAACGCCCCGCACCTTCCAGCGCTACACTCTCCATAAAGAGGGCGCAACCTTCGGCACCAAATTTGAGGGCTTGAAAGTCTCCGAAGACCTGCCCAAGGCAGTACCCGGCGCGTACCACGCGGGCAGCGTTGCCATTATCATGAGCGGCTGGCTCGGCGCGGCAAATTATGGCGTTATCGTCGCCAATCAACTTGATGAATATCTATGCAAGGCATAAGACATGACAACGACAACAGGCAAATCGGTAATCCTCGACGCCCTCGCGCGCGAAGGGCTTGACCATTATTCTCCCGAGATGATCGGGAAACTCTCCTCGTACACGGCTGACGACGTCAGACGCGAACTTGCAAAACCGATCGCACCCTTTTCGCTTGAGCGGCTGAAAACCTTTATCAGCCCCGCCGCCGCCGGATGCCTCGAAGAGATGGCACAGGCTTCCATGAACGTCACACGCCAACGCTTCGGCAACACGATGAACATGTACGCCCCCCTTTACGTCTCCAACTACTGCATCAACCGCTGCAAATACTGCGGCTTCAACGCCACCCACGGCGGAGAGCGGTGCAGGCTTACTATCGAACAGGCCGAAGCCGAGGCGAGGATCATCGCGAAAGAAGGTTTCCGTGACCTCCTCCTCGTGGCGGGCGAAGACCCGAATTACGTCACTGTTGAATACCTCTCGGAACTCTCCCGCAGGCTGCGCGGACTCTTCAGCAGTATCTCCATCGAAGTCAACACCATGGACAAAGAACGTTATACAAAACTCTTCGAGGCGGGAATCGACGGTGTAACCATTTATCAGGAGACCTATGACCGAGAGCTTTACGACGAGTACCATCTCGGCGGCCCGAAGAAGGATTATGAAAACCGCATCGCCGCGCAGGAGTCGTGCGGCCGCGCGGGAATGCGCAAGCTCGGCATCGGCGCCCTCCTCGGTTTGCAGGACTGGCGTTTCGAGATCCTCGCCCTCGGCGTGCATGCCCATGAATTGATCAAGCTTTTCTGGCGCTCGAAAGTTTCAATTTCCTTCCCGCGCATGCGCCCTGCGCAGGACGTGCAGATGAATTTCCCCCACCTCGTCTCCGACCGGGAGCTGGTGCAGATGATTCTGGCCCTGCGCCTGACCTTCCCCGACGCGGCCCTGGTTCTCTCCACCCGCGAGAGCGCGGAGTTCCGGAACAACGTGATCCCCCTCGGCATCACCCAGATCAGCGCGGGTTCCAAGACCAACCCCGGCGGCTACGCCGAAGAAGGCGAGAGTTCGGAGCAGTTTGTCGTGGCCGACACGCGCATGGCGGCCGAGGTTTCTGAATATCTCAAATCCAACGGTTTCGACCCTGTATGGAAGGATTGGGATACAGGCTTTCACGGCTGAAACAAGCCATAAAATGCTCGTCGGATATTGGGCGGAAAAGGCATTTGATAAAAATGTCCATATAACCGATCATAACGGCTATTGCCGTTATGCGTTTCATTTTATATAAAGCAGGCTGTAATCCGGGTTGATTTTCTCTTCGCAAGAGTTCGTTATTAAAATATTAACGGGAGGGTTAAGTATGGCCAAGAAGCATCCTATCTATCAGCGTAAAATCCGCATGGGCATGGTCGGCGGCGGCTACGGCGCCTTTATCGGTGATGTCCACCGCAGGGCCGCCAACCTCGACGGGCAGATCGAGTGCGTCGCTGGCGCTTTCGACATTGACCCGAAGAAGGGCAAGCAGTTCGGCGTGGAAGAGCTTTATCTCGATCCGAGCCGCTCCTACGGTTCGTTCTCTGAAATGCTCAAAGCAGAGAAAGCCCTTCCCGAAGACAAGCGCATCGACTTCGTCACCATCGTCACCCCCAACTTCGTCCACTTCCCCGTGGCCAAGGCGGCTCTCGAAGCTGGCTTCCACGTGATGTGCGAAAAGCCCATGACCCTCGACGTCAAGGAAGCCAAGGCGCTCCAGAAGATTGTCAAGAAGACCGGCAAGGTTTTCGCCCTCAACCACAACTACACTGGCTACCCCATGGTCAAGCTCGCCAAGGATATGGTTAAGAAGGGCGACCTCGGCAAGATTCTCAAGATCATCGTCCAGTACCCGCAGGCCTGGCTCATCCGTCCCATCGAGAAGACCGGACAGCAGCAGGCTTCGTGGCGCGTCGACCCCAAGCGTTCCGGCGCAGCCGGTTGCATGGGCGATATCGGCACCCACGCCGAGAACCTCGCCGAATATATTACCGGCCTCCGCATAGTCGAGATCTGCGGCGACCTCACCGCCTTTGTCGCAGGCCGCAAGCTTGACGACGACGGCAACTGCCTCATCCATTTCGAGAAGGGCGCCAAGGGCATCCTCCACGCCAGCCAGGTTTCGGCCGGCCACGAGAACGACCTCGCTATCTGGGTCTACGGCGAGAACGGCTCTCTCGAATGGCATCAGGAGCATCCCAACCAGCTCATGGTAAAACCCGTTGACGCGCCCATCCAGATCTGGAGCCGCGGGAACGGTTATGTAGGCGCAAAGAGCGCCCTCGCCGCCAAGGGTACGCGCCTTCCTTCCGGCCACCCCGAAGCTTTCTTCGAAGCTTTCGCTAACAATTATATGGGCTTTGTGGAACGCATCCGCGCCTGCGAGAGCAAAAGCAAGCTCGCCGCCGACGCGATGGACGTGCCGGATGTGGACGACGGCGTGCGCGGCATGCAGTTTATCGAAACCGTGGTCAAGTCTTCCAAGGCCGGGGCCAAGTGGACCAAGTTCCCGAAATAAGAAATACGAACTGCCGCGCCTGAATATTGTTATCCTGAGCTATGCGAAGGATCTTGGTTACGACAAAACAGATTCTGCACTACGTTCGGAATGACATATAAAGGTTCCGAAAAAATAATAGCAAATTTATAAACCGTAAAAGGAGAAAATAATGCCACGCAAAGTTACGATCTTTACCGGCCAGTGGGCCGACCTGCCTTTCGAGAAGATGTGTGAATACGCCGCCGACATGGGTTACGACGGCCTTGAGCTCGCCTGCTGGGGCGACCACATGGATGTTGAGCAGGCCGCCAAGTCGAAGAAGTATTGCGCCGACAAGCGCAAGACCCTTGAGAAATATGGCCTCGGGTGCTGGGCCATTTCCGCCCACCTCGCCGGACAGCTCACCTGCGACCCCAACAACGACCACCGCTCCGACATGTTCGCCCCCAAGAAAACCCACGGCAAGGCCGAGGCCAAGCGCAAGTGGGCTATCGAGACCATGAAGACCACCGCCGTCGCCGCCAAGAATTTCGGCGTCAAGGTTGTGAACGGTTTCACCGGCTCCCCCATCTGGCACATGCTCTACGCCTTCCCGCCGGTCAGCCAGGACGACATCAACAAGGGCTACGATTTCTTCGCCAAGACCTGGAAGCCGATTCTCGACGTGTACAAGAAGAACGGCATCAAGTTCGCCCTTGAGGTTCACCCCACCGAGATCGCCTTCGACATCGCCACCGCCGAACGCGCCCTCAAGGCAGTGGGCAACCACCCCTGCTTCGGCTTCAACTACGACCCCAGCCATCTCGGCTATCAGGGCGTGGATTACATCCGCTTTATCCGCACCTTCGCCAAGCGCATCTTCCACTGCCACATGAAGGACGCGTGGTGGGACCACGGCGACGGCACGGTCGGCGTCTTCGGCGGCCACACCGATTTCGGCGATGCCAGCCGCTATTGGGACTTCCGCTCCCTCGGCCACGGCGACATCAATTTTGAAGAGATTATCGTCGCCCTCAACGACATCGGTTACAAAGGTCCCCTCAGCGTCGAGTGGGAAGACTCCCGCATGGACCGTTTCTACGGCGCCCAGGAAGCCTGCGATTTCGTTCGCGATATCGACTTCCCCGGCAGCGACATCGCCTTCGACGGTCAGTTCGACCGCTAGTAAAAAAACACGCAACACGCAAAGGGCAGGCTTTAAGGGCCTGCCCTTTTTCATTCCAAAATACGCGTCCGATTGTAATAGCTGCTCCATTTCTGTCCGGTAAGATCAAGTCAGACAGGCAGAAAGGGAAAAGACATGATTACAGGATTCATCACAAGCCAGACCGAAAAAGGCAGGAACTACGTCTCCCTGCAACTGAAAGAAAAGCATCGCAGAAGAGCGGTAGAGCACGCCTTCCTTAACCGCAAAAGCGGCCACCCGCGCCTGGCCCTTGTCGCCTCTTATGAAGGGGAGTCCGATGAACCGAAGCACAAGGCGTAACGGTACGGGGTTTCCCGAAGTCGGGATACGTATGATTGTTTATACCTTGGCATTAACCGGCAGCTTCAATTTAATCCTTTATCTCGCAGCAATGTTGGTTTTGGGCGTCATTCCGGAGAAATAATATGGTTCCATTTCCGACTCAGCTCTCTTGCAAAGGATTTTTATTAATAGTGGCTGGTTTTATCGGAATGATGGCTTTCTGGTATTGGATTGCATCAGTGTTAACAGGACAAGGGTGAAAGGAATAAGAATGTATTACGGTGGTGGATATAATGGCCCGATCTTCGCCTCATTCTTCTCGCTTGGAATTGTCATTGCCATAGCGATGGGAGTAAACGTCCTGATCTACATGCTGGGCTCTTCAATCTTCGGTAACTGAGTTGCGAAAGGCGGGGCCATGTTCCTCGATCGCCGGTTCTTCAAGGAAAGAGAAGACGCCAAACAGAACCGCATCCGATTCCGTTCCTTCTTCACGGCGGGAAGGACAAGCAGAAAGGTAAACAAAAACACAACCCTCCACAGCGATTGCCTCATGCGCAAACAGCTTAGAGAAGAGGCTGAGGCTGAAAACGGCACGGCCGCGAAAGTCGACAAGTATGCGGCGTATAGTCTTGTCACAGCCCTGTCCCTTTACTTTGTTGTGATCTTTGGATGCGAATATCTTGCCCATGGGGTGATCCGCTCCCTCAATCCGTTCCTGATAATTTTCCTCACGGTTTATTTTCTCGGCGGGATTGCGGTCATACAGGCATGCAAGGCAGGCAGGCGCTTATTGGGGTTATCAATATACTTGCTGCCGATGTTCATAACGTTTATTGAAAGGTATCTGGAGTAATTTTACGGAAAGGGGACTGGTCATGATCAAGCATCGTTTTTTCACCGCAGCCGGTTCATTCGGAAAAGCGAAAAGAGCCAACCCCTTCCGATCATGGCCCTTTGTGAGCAGAAAAAACAGGCGCGTAAACGGCAAGACGAGCGAAAGCCAGGAGACACCACGCCATAAGCAGAGGCATGCGGAAGCGGACTACAGCAAAAAACCGGCAGCGCGTCTGGACGCAACCGCCGGTTATGGACTTCTGGCTCTGATAAGTCTATATCTCACTTGGGCAACAGTCATAGCCCCGGCAGCAAAGCTCGGAATAAACGGGGTCAACCCATTGCTGGTGGCAATCCTTTTGATTTATATGCTGGGCGCGTGGGCTTACATCCAGTCGAGAAAAGCGGGCGGACGATTCCTTGGCGCGCTTATGTATTTCTCGCTGCCTTTTACAGCTTATTTCATGCTTGTGACGCTGTCCTTTATTTAGGCTCTACCACCGGCGCGAGGAGGCGCTTTTCAAGAAAATCGTAATAGGCCTCGAGGTCGGTCCAGTTCATGGCCACGTTCACCTTCTGCGCTTCGGGGTCGATGCGGGTGTAGCCTTCGTCGTCAATGCGAACGCCATGGGTCTGCATCTCAATAAACTCGGTCGTGAAAGCGAGGTAGACGGCGACGGTGTCGAACAAAACGGAGGAGTGGGTTTCCGGATTGTTACCTTCATTGCACGGGGACCAGATGCGGTAATTATCCATGACCGCTTTCATGACCTTATCATCCGAGTCGCGCAGGCGCTGGTAGCGTTCGCCCTCGAACATGATATTGCCGCAGGTATCGGTCGGCGTAATCGTCAGGCTCAACCACGGAGCGGTAAATACAGCCTTGGCTGCCGCGATATCCTTGATCACGTTCCACTCGGGAATCGCGCCGTCGAGAAATTTGCGGTTATTCTGGTTGGTTTGATGATGTTTGTGAAACGACCCGAGCATGCCGACGAAATGGGCTTTCTGCGCGATCCCCGGTTCGCGCTGCAAAGCTTCGAGAAGGTTCGGCATGGGGCCGATGCAGATGATCGTGACCGGTTCGGGGCTGTTCATGATGGTATCTATAATCGCTTGCACGCCGTCTTCGTAAACAGTGCCGGGATATGAAGCGAGCGAATAATCCCTGACCCACGCGGCCTGCTTCTCGCGGGGGCCGTCGCTCTCGAAGCGTTTGCCGATACCGACGGGGATGTCGGTGCGCCTCGCGACTTCATGCAGCTTGGCGATGATGCGCGCCCGGTATTCGGTATCGCCAGTATCAGAGACCACGAGTTTGACATCCAGCTCGGGGGATTTCAGAAGCATGGCAAGGGCCCAGGTGTCATCAATATCGCCGCCAATGTCAGTATCAAGAATTACGGGAATCGGTATCGCGGTCATTTTTGCCTCCATGGTCAAGTGAGTATTATTTTCAGGCGCAGGCCGGGACAGGTTCTTCGATCTCGAAGACCTCACGGAATACGCGAAGGTAAGTTCGGAACTGTTCAAGCGAGCAGTCCGGCGGAATGCGGTGGTCGGGGAAGGGGATATAACCGCCTTCCATGGCAATGTCCCTGCGGTGCATGAGATGCGAACGGATCGCCTTTTCGCCGTGGGGGATGACATGCTTGTCAACCCCGCCCATCATGCGCAGGCGCTTGCCATATTGTTTGCGCAGGGCGACGGGATCGGCGTTCCACGTTCCGACCTCGATGGGGAAGACTATGTCGATACCCGAATCGAGCCAGAGCGGGAGTAACTCATCGACCTTGCCGTCGCTGTCCATAAGCAGGAAAGGAACCCCCATATCATGATAAAATTCGGTCATCCGGCGATAGCGCGGATCGTAAAACCGCTTGTAGATTTCGGGCGAGATAAGGGGGCCGTTCTTGAAGCAGCAGTCCTCGAAAAAGTATCCGAACTCAAAATGCGTGGCGCGGAGCATGGGCTCGAAGAGGCTCATGTAGAACCCGGCCTCGTGGTCGAGAATGGCTTCGAAAAGTTCCGGGTCGTCGTAGGGAAGGTAACTGAGTTCCTCCACCCCCATCCAGTCGCGAAGCCTGCCGAAAAGGCTGCCAGCGGTGAAGGCGGCTACGCGCTCCCTTTTATCAAGTTCCGCGGCTTTGGCTTCCCATCCTTCGGGACGGCGCCCCGCGGCGTCGGCGTCGAGAAAACTCCTGAACCTCTCCCACGACTCCCAGGTCGGCTTGAGCGGGTATTCGAGAGTATGCGGGATGGAGCTTCCATGCTTTCCGATTTTACGCACCGTGCCGAGGCTGTCGCGCTCGATACGATAATCCGCCGTCTCCTCAAGCACCGCATGGGCAAGGTCGCCGATAGCGTTTGGATTGGCAAGGCCATGGATATTCCACTTGCCGCTCTCCCAATCGGCATCCATCTCGGGAAGTTGGGGGCCTCCCGAACCGTTTGTTATCTCTATCGACGAAAGGCCCTCTTTCTTCCAACGCTCTTTCGTCTCTTTCCAGGTTCCGAAAAACCAGACCGGCAGACGGTCGAATGATTCGTACGACATGATTGCGTGAAAGCGTTCGCGGTCGTTCATCATCCTATCCTTTGCAATTTATAATGCGCTTGAAGACATCGGCGAAAACCGGATCGCGGTGGATGCTGTGGGCTTCGAGAATGGAGTGGCGGCTTTCGTCAATCTCCCAGCGCATATCGTCGGTAAGGACAGGGCTGGCCTTCTTCTTGCACAGCACCCACTCCGGATTTATAAGCCAGCTTGTGGCGGAGATGTCCCAGATAACTTTCGACCATGCGTAAGCGTCACCATAACCATCCACGATATCGTAAAGATAATCGCCGAGGGCGCTCTTTCCTTTTATATAAAATGCCAGCTCCGGCTTGGTGGTGATGAGGTGGCTGGAGACATTGTTGCACGGGATGCGGACAAAGGGAACGCCGCTATCGAAAATTATCTGCGCCGCCGGAACGTCCTGCCTGAGATTAAACTCGCTTGCCGAATCGCGGCTCGCGTCAGATCCGCCAAGCCAGACCACGACGATATTTTTGATAATCTCCGGCTCCATCAGAATCGCGGAAGCGACGTTAGTGATGGCGCCAATGGCGACGACATAAAGGGGGTGGTCGTTCTCCGTCATGGCAAGCTTGACCAGGTGCCGCGCGGCCTCGCTCTCCACCGGTTTATCCTTCGCGGGCAGGTAGCTCTTTGAGCCCTTGAAGACAAAGCCTTCATGGTTTTTGCCGAGAAGTTTGAGAAGCCGGAGAATCTCCTCGTAACTCTTCTCCATCCCGTCGGCAGGGCCTTCGGAGCGGCCGTTATGGAATGGGGCGGCATAGATTGCCTCAACCTCGAGCCGTTCGGGCGCCATCATCGCCTGCACCAACGCGAACTGGTCGTCCACTTCGTTATAGGTATCGGTATCGAGAACCATGCGGAGCTTGCCCTCTCCGGGAGGGGTGAGGCGCTTTTCGAGAAGTTCCTTGGCTAGCTTGGGGAAATTCATGTCCTGTCCTTTCTGTGTATTATTCGTATACGGGCATACTATTCCACCCGCCTGCCCTTAACAATGCAGGAACCGGACTTTGTATTTGCACTTTTCGGGAATGCTGATTTTTCGGTAATTCAGGCTGAATGCTGGGAGCGGTATTTCGAGGGGGTAAGCTTGGTAACCTGCTTGAAAAGGCGGGAGAAATAATAAGGGCTTTCGAAGCCGCAACGCTCGGCGATTTCCGAGATGGGAAGCTCGGATTTGCACAGTAGATCGGCCGCTTTTTCCACCCGCGCCCTGACGATATGCCGCATGGGCGACTGGTCGGAATATTCGCTGAAGAGATGGCGCAGGTAGTCGTGGCTCACGAAGAGTTGGCTTGAGAGCTCACCCACCGTAAGCATGCCATTTTCCGAGTTGATAATCTCGATCGCTTTTTCGACCAGCGCTTCCTTGCGCGGCTTTTTGTCGCTTTCCGCGATGCAGCGCCGGGTAAGGCCGACGATCTCGAGGAGTATGCCCTTCAGGATCAGTTCGTGGGCTTCCCCCTTTTTCTTGAGTTCGTCAAAGAGGCGTTCGATAGTGCGGCAAAGCTCGCCGCCCATGTCCTTATACGATCCTTCGCAAGGCTCAAGCCCGCTGTTGATCAGGCCGAGGCAGTAGGAGGTTACCGCGCCCATATCGATCTGGTCGTGCTGGGTTCCGGCGGGGGTGATGGTAAAAACGCTGGGGCGGAATTCGTGGGTCGTGCGGTTCTGCTTGGTCTCGCCC
>JAFGWW010000395.1 GCA_016936955.1 Planctomycetota bacterium
CGGGAGAAGGAGGCCCCATCTTCGGCTGGGTTGCCGACCGCGAGGCAGGCGAGATCAAGGACGTCAAGGGTGGGTCGTTCTACGCGGGCAAGAAGAACAAGGGGTGGGTGGCTGAGATAGCCGTTCCGTGGAGCGCCTTGGGCAACTTCAAGGCGAAGGACGGCGCCAAGCTGGCCTTTGAAATTCGAGTAAACGACGCCGACACCTCCCACGAACGCTGGAAGATAGACCCCTCCGACCTTGAGTCGCTAACCCCCGGCAACCCGGCGTCGTGGTCCTATCTGATACTGAATAAATAGCGTCGCTGCGGCGGCATATTCATTGTGGTAAAATTGATACGAACAGGAGGCATGATGAAAAAGTTATTGGCAACACTCACAATCGCACTGGCACTTACGACCGGCGTCTCACTCGCCGGCGAGGATGCTGCGGAGGGATACAAGGTAAAGCGGTTCAAGACCACGCCCCGTATTGACGGGGATCTCAAAGAATGGAGCAAGAAAGACTCGCTTGAGATCAAGAAAGCCAATGTCGACGACCTTGAGGTAAAGGAAGCCAAATTCGGCTGGGACAAAAGATATCTCTATGTTATCGTTCAGGTAAAAGACCACACCCTCCTGAACGAAGGCAGCGGCATGGGAATCGCCATGGCCGACTGCATGGAGCTCCGCATCTGCATGGATCCCAAGAAGGGGAATAAGGCTAACGATACGCTTCTTATCTCTCCCACCTCATCGAACAGCAAGGCTGCCTGCGTTTTCCGTAAAGGCGATGATGATCCGAAGGTCATCACATCCGGCAGCGGCAAGGACGAGACCAAGATCAAGTGGGCGGTAAAGACCACCGGCACCGACTGGACCGCGGAGGCGGCCATTCCCCTCGAACTGCTCGGAATCGAAGGGAAGGAGGGGACAAAAATCCCCTTCACCCTCGTCATATTCGACCGCGACCGCAAGGACGTCGATGAGTGGGCGGTGTGGCACAAACGCAACGAAAGCTCCAACAAGAAGGCTCCCCCGGACGAATGGCCGACGATGACTCTGGAGAAATAAACCACACAAGCCTTTTTCGCAACATGGGAAATACTCATGAATATCAAAGCGATCAAAGAATGGAATATCGGAACACCCATAATGCAGATCCACATCTTGCCGGTGCGCCTCGGCTCCGGCAAGATCGACGCCCTGGCAATGCTCTACTCCAACTCACTCGGCTCGAACCCGTGGATCGAGATGTTCAGCTTCCCCACCGACACCTACAAGCTTGCGGTTTATGATCTTTCGGGAAAATGCATGTGGTGCCGGGATCTTGGACCGGGAGTCATAGCAGACCCGTGCTTCTGCCCCGTCTTCGCCCTCGACCTCGACGAAGACGGTAAGGATGAAATTTATTTCCTTAACAACATCGATCCCGAACACCCGATGGCGATCAGTAAATTCAAGCTGGAGCGGGCCGACGCCGAAACCGGCGCCACAACCGCACAGGTTGAATGGCCGGGGTATAACGCAGAAGGGCCCATGACCAACGCCTTCCGCAACATAATCTCCGGCGGGTATGCAAATGGCAAACCGGTTCTCCTCACCGCACAGGGAATGTATGAAGACATGTACCTGCAGGGCTGGAGCAGCGACCTTACCAAACGCTGGGAAGTTGAGATACCGGAGGGAAGCAGGGGCGCGAGAGGCAGCCATATGCACCCCGTGGTCGACATCAACAAGGACGGCATCGATGAATGGATGTGGGGTGAGAGATGCATCGCGGTCGATACGGGCAAGGAACTTTTCTGCTGTGATGACGAAACCTACAGCGGACACTCCGACACCATCCAGCCCTTCATCGACCCCGCGACCCGCGACTGGCTGCTCTTTACCTCGCGCGCGAAACAGCAATTCGTCTCGCCGCGCGTTGCCGTATATGACAACACCGGCAAACGCATTTGGGGCGCGGTCGACAGCGGCCACATGCATATCGGCTGGGTAGCAAGATTCTCGGAAGAGGCGCGCACGGCGATGGCGATCCGCATCGGCACCAAGAAACAGACAAGGCAATCGCGTGAGATACACGGGCGCGTGGTCTTCGCCTTCGACGCAGTAAGCGGCACTCCGGTCGAACTGCCCTTTGATCCCTACCAGACCATCCCCGTCGACCTGAACGGCGACGGCCTCCATGAACTCGTAAG
The DNA here is from genome assembly GCA_016936955.1 of Planctomycetota bacterium. Classification (GTDB taxonomy): domain Bacteria; phylum Planctomycetota; class SZUA-567; order SZUA-567; family SZUA-567; genus JAFGWW01. The sequence goes on from JAFGWW010000395.1 coordinate 2,180, forward strand.
GGGAACGTGGCACGACGGAAACTGCAGCGGCGAAGTCATCGACGGGAAAGGCAACGTCCTTGGGTCGGTCGACGGGCCAGTCGCTTTCGCATCCAAGTTCCTCGATCTTCCCGGAGAACAGGTTATCACCTACGCCAAGGACGGAACCCTGCGCATCTGGGCAGATACCGAAGCCGAAGACAGCCCGCTTGCTCTGGCCCGTTATGAAAACAGTTTTTACCATACCAACCAGAGAGCATGCGCCTGCGGTAACCACAAACACGTGTTGGGTGGGCTTTAAAATAATCGTCCGGCAAGACAGATTGTACGTATAACAAGGATACCCCATGACGGCAACGATCGACAATACATCAGAGAGCGCGGAGATGCTTGAGCGTTGGAGCAGGTGCAGCATACGCCCCGTGTGGCCAAAGGCAGACGAGCACGCGCTGCATGCCTACTTCAACATCTCGCCAGAACACCCCGACGGCAGGCGTGTCATCCTTTTCGTATCCCCACGCTCTGACGCGCAGGTTGGGCGCATCTGCTGGATCGACCGCGAGACGGGCGAGACGGCCGTGCTGGACGACAACATCGAAGTCGAAGATGCCCACAGGCAATCAAATCAGCAATGGGTCTGCAACGGCGACTACGCGGTCTACATGACGTACGAGAATAACGACTGGCTGGTATGCCGGGTCAATCCGGACACGCTGGAAAAAGACGTGCTCTGCACGGGACGGCAGGTATTCTGGGGAAGCACCCCTCTCGACGAGGTCCCCCTATACCGCCCCCACTGGAACCCCGGCCCCTGTGGCGACCTTGAGATGCTCAACGTCAGAACCGGGGCTATCCGCACGGCAGTAACGGTTGACTCGGTCATCGAAGACCACAAGGAGCGCGTGGCCGAAATCTTCGGCGAGGAGCGCCCCGAGTCGATCGCCTTTCCCGTTCTCAGTCCCGATGGTTCACGCGTATTTTTCAAGCTGTCGAAGGTAAAGAACGGCGGTTTCAGGTCGAACAAGGCGAGCCTGCGCGAAGGGCTTTTCGTATACGACACCAAAACCGGAAAATCGGTCGGCTTCTACGACTCGTGGGGCCATCCCTCGTGGATGCCTGACTCGAAAACAATTTTCCGTAAAAGCTTTCTTATCGACACGGATACAATGCAGACGAATACGATTCCGTGGTATCCGGAAGAAGCCAACTCCCACGGCACCCCGTCCCCGGACGGAAAACTTCTGACCATGGACATAGCCCGCGACGAGTTCACCGCCCGCGACCTGCACTGGGCTATCGTGGTTGGCGATTTCCAGAATTCGTGGTGCACCATCCACACCGACCCAGTCCAGCGCCACGGCACCACAAGCTGGAGGCAGGCGCACCCGCATCCGGTTTTCAACAACCGAGGCAAAAGAATTTATTTCAACGCAAATCTGGGAGACTGGGTGACACTACATGTCGCCGAGATAGAGCAGTAGATAACCATGTATATTTTGCTGCTATAAGCCATCATTATTGGATGAACGGCTGTCATGTACACTAAAACAAGAATTATTACTTGTTGTCGATCTTCCGGTAGTGGATAATATGGTTAGAGTGGAATTCGGAGATCAGGCTTATGCCATCAGTAAACATACACCATGATCGCAGCAAAAGGGCATTCACGCTTGTGGAGCTTCTGGTTGTGATTTCCGTAATCACAATTCTGGCGTCTCTCCTTCTGCCCGCAATCCAGAAAGCTATGCATTACGCAAGAAGAACGTCCTGCGCCAACAACCTGCGGCAGATAAATCTGGCGATGACCCAGTACGCCGACGACAATAACGGATATTTCGCGCCCTATTATTTCAACAACAACAGCTGGCCCTACTGTTACAGGTTCTGGCTGAAAGAGTATTCAAACATAGACACCGACTACCTACCCATGAAAAAGAATCTCTTTTACTGCGCCGAAGGTATCCCGAAAATGGCTCCCGGCAGCCGCATGGCAAACTGCTATGCCGCCTTCCCCGGCACTCCGGGCGGTTTCTCGGAGATGAACTACTGCTACTTCGCCGGCGCAAGGCTGGGAGATAAGGATCCACCAATCGTTAACGGAACCAACGGGAGAAAGGGCCCGGTAAAAGTAAGCGACATTACCGCAGGTTCACGGACAACAATTTTCGCCGACCTGATGAAGTTCAACTCGACCGCGCCCTATGAGGTATTCCCCTCTGCTCCGGTACGTTCATGGAACCACATGGACTACGACGCCACTTCGTTGTATGAAGGGGATCCCGGCGGCAACCTTGCTTATGCGGATGGTCATAACAGATGGATAAGCGGGGTGCAGGAAATGCTTTCCCACAGGCAGGAGCCAGGTTCGGGGAAAAGCTACTGCGCCGAGCAGCCCGGCGACTGAGCCGCACCTGAGTCAGTCGTCCCTGCCTAAATAATATTTCGGGTGTTTTTTCAGAACCTCTTCGGCGCGATCGAGAATCGCCTTGCCCTTGTACGGCTTCAACACATACCCCTGCACGCCCAATTCGTGGGCACGTTTGACGAAGTCGGCGTAATTGTCGGTCGTCACCACGATGACCGCCGTATGGCTGATGGCAGAGGTTTCTCGAATGGTTTTCAGGGTGCGCAAGCCGTTCATCTCGGGCATCATCAAATCGAGAAAAACCAGATCGTACGGTTTCTTCTCCAGCCGTGCCCGCAGCATGCGCTTGACAGCCTCCTCCCCGTCCTTGGCTTCATCAATAAAATGAACATATTTATCAAGAAACATCCTGAGATATTCCCGCCACTCGTCCACATCGTCCACCACAAGCACGCGAGAACTTTTCAAATGGGTATAGCTCTTGATGTCTTCAAGCATAATACAACCTTGAATAGGAGGCGCGATTAAAAATTAACGCCCGCTCACCCCCGCAATGGTAAGGATAACATCCCCCGCCTCTACCGTTACGCCCTGAAGGTCGAAGATGAAATTCTTGTTTCGAAAAATTGCTACTGCGGCAGGAACCACGTCGCGCACCGGCTTGGACACAGACCCTTCAGGCGGCACGACCTCCTCCAGATTCGGGGCGGCCGTTCCGGTCTGGAGCCGCACCAGAAGCTCCATCGCAAGGGGGCTTACCGCCGCCTGCGAGAGCATCCGCCCCAGCATGGTTCCGGCGGGCAGCAGCACGTCCGCCCCCACCGAGCGGAATTTACTCTCCGTCTCAAGGCGGTTTACGCGGACAATGGTTTTTATCTGCGGGTAGATCCCCTTTACCGTAACCAGAACATAAAGATTAATATTATCGTCGGCGGTGGCGATGAGAATTGCTTTGGCGTAGCGCAGGTTGACCGCCTCCAGCACCTCGTCCCTCGTAGGATCGCCGCAGTAATAACTGCTCTGGTCGAGCATATCCTGCAACCGGGGCGGAAGGTCTTTCATGTCGGTCTTGCTCACACATACGTAACGCCTGCCCTCAAGCTGATACTCCTGCACGATGCTCTCCATCAGCTCCTCATCGGCGACGATTATATGGTGATCGATCAGGCTCTTCATCCTGTATCTCCTGTAGCTGCTCTCAAGCCACTGAAAAAACTCCTGCAATACAACCAGCGACGCGCCGAAGAAAAGGCTGGCCGGCAGCAGGGCATTGAAAATCGTGCCGAACTTACCCGCCACGGTTTGGGGGGTGATATCCCCGAAGCCGATAGTGCGCGTCGTGATTACCGTAAAATACAGCCAGTCGAAGATCGAGCGCCCCCTGCCCTGATCCCCCTCAACAACCGCATAGAAAACGGTAAGGGAGATGATCGAGGCAAGCATTATCAGCACCGAAGCCACGAAGACAAAACCGAGGCGTCTGGCAATACGGCGGATAAAGGAATCTTTGCTCATAAATTCAATCCCGGCTTTCCGGAAACGGCTCCGGATAAAAGGCCAATCCTAAAGCAACCCGCGAACGAGAGTGCAGGCCGCCATGCACGCGGTTTCGATCCTTAGAATATTATGCGAAAAGAGAACAGGCGCGTAACTGGCGGCGTAACACATGCCCTCTTCCTCTTTCGTCATTCCCGCCTCGGGCCCGATCACGATAGCTACCTCGCTCGCGCGGTCTATCTGCCCTCCCCACTTGATAAGCGGGTCGCCGTCAAGAGCACCGAAAAGACATGGCCCTTCGACGAGTGATTGGAGAAAATCGCGGAGCTTGAGCGGCTTCCTGATTACCGGAACCAAGGCCCTGCGGCATTGCTTGCAGGCTTCAATCGCCCACCTGCGCCACTTGTCCGGATCGCCCTGCCCCTCGGCTACGCTGTACTGGAAAATAACGGGCTGAATCTCGGCCACGCCAAGCTCGGTACACTTCTCCACCAGCATCTGCCAGCGCTTGCCCTTGGGGATAGCAGTCGCAAGAATAAGCTTGGGCGGGAAAGGGTCTTCCTCGCGCCTCGACTCGATTGCGACAGTCACATTATCCTTCGAAACCTCGATTATATTTGCGGCTCCCACCACGCCCTCCCCGTCGAAAAGTTCGATCGGGTCTCCCGGCTTGAGCCTGAGCGAATTTGCCGCGTGCCGAGCTTCATCACTCGGTAACTCCAGCAAACCTTCCCTGATATCGCCCGGAAAGACAAAAAACCTGGGCGGCAAAGCCATAAATTTCTCCTGTCAAATCAGTGCATCCCGTGATTGTAAATACCAAGCATACCTTAACCTCCATTCACCGGCATGTCAATGGCCCGCCTGATCTTACATAATACGTATAACTGTTTTTCAACTTTTTCCGAATATTCGTCTTGACCACGCAGGGCGATATCAATAACCTCTTCTGCTGGGGACACGTAACGAGGCTGGGTTGATAGGGGGACTAATTCATGCCTACAATAATGGTTGTTGAAGACGACCGTCAGCTGCTGGAAGTCATGGCCCATTTTCTCGAGGTCAGGGGCTTTGATGTGCACAGCGCAAGCTGCGGCTACGAGGCATTGGCTATCCTTTCGGCAACCGGCGTCGACCTCGTCATAACCGATATTAACATGCCCCGCATGAACGGCCTTGAACTGGCCAACCGCATTGCCGGCGCCCATCCTGGGCTTCCCGTAATCGCCTACACCGCCGACCCCGCAACCGCCAGAAGCAGCAATTTCGCGGCAGTCATGAGCAAGCCATCCAGCTTTCAGGATATACTCGAAACCATAAACGCATACCTGCCGCCAGTAGCCGCCGCCTCATGCTGATCAATGGCGCAAGGTAAGCTATCCGTTAGATGCGTAAAGCAATATCCCGATCATCATGCCGTTGAATAAACCGTGAATCAGCATCGAAATCAACAGGCTCCCGGTATATTCCCTGACGCACGCCAGATAAACCCCAAGCATTCCGATCGGCAAGGCGAACCATTTGCCGTGGATCAACCCGAAGAGGAGTCCACTTGTTACGGCCGCGAAGCCCCACGGCATCTTTCTTTTCAGAAATCCGTAAAGCATTCCGCGAAAAAACATCTCCTCCGTCAGAGGCGCGCCAATAATAGCGAAAGCCCCGAATGCTATTCTTATCCACTGCGGCTTGAGCGGGTCGACGAGGAACTGCAGCTGCCCCTGCATGAGGGACGGCTCTTCCTTGATTTGAAGAATATCATTCACGAAGTTGACAAGGACAGCGTTCAGCGGCCCGATAAGAAGGAACAAAGGCATGAACGCGAAGAGCAGCTGAACCGCCCAGACTATTTTTACGCCCAGCCCCTCACAGCCAATGCCAAGCTCACCCGCCCCGATTCCGGCCACCCTGAAAACTGTCATCATATAAAGCGCGAAAAAGAACATGATGACAATATGGATGAGAAGCAGGTTGTCCACAGAAGCTTCGATTCCAAGAGCAAGGCGCACCGCACCGGCCAGAGTGATGGCGACAATCAGGAACCCAAGGCATTTAACGCATTCCCACACCCCAAAAGGAAGCTCAGTCTTTTCATGCCGGTTGATATTTTTAAAAATAAGGCGCACCGTCTCGCGCCGGGCAAGGAGGATGCCGACGCCAAGTAGAACAGAAAGGCCGAGCAGCGGAGCGGCGCGTGTATTCATGGCTTCAATGCGCTGGGTCCACTCAGGGGAGGCGCTGACGTCCTCCACCACCGCCTTGACCGTGGGCGGAGAGATAAGGTTGGAGAGTATTATGCACACCGCAATCGTTACGACAGCAATACCGAATATCCGCTCGCCTGATGCAAAAGCAGACGGCCTCTCATGGGATCGCGGTTCTGTCATTTCCTGCAACTCGTCCACCACCGAACTCCGCTACGGCAAAAGCAATACCGCCAAACCGGCGGCACGATAGATTATATGTATTGTCTTGCCAAAGTAAAAGCAGTGTTTGAATTTTGCCGCGCCCGCAGAAGAACCGGCGCATTTCCGATTTTTGTTGATTCGCCCGCGCCATATCTCAATAATAGTTTATGAATTCCGACTGGATCAAGGAGTAATGTATATATGTTAACGATAAACAGCTTCCGCCCCTTTATCTGCTGCCTTTTCATGCTGGTTTTCTTCGCCGGCCCTGCTTTATGCGGCGACAAGCTGAAGGCTTCGGACCTGACCAAGGGAACGGTGATTACGC
>JAFGWW010000396.1 GCA_016936955.1 Planctomycetota bacterium
CGTTGACCGCGGCATCTCCCTCCCCGGCGTTACGGAAGCCAGACTTATCCGCATAGACGGCAGCAGCGAGAAACTCGTTCCCGCAGATGGCGCCGTAACCCTTGGCATCTCCGGTGAGCCGGTCATGCTCCGTTACAAGAGCGCTTCCGACAAGCTGGCCAGGGATTTCGCAACCGCCTCGATCACCGTTGGCGAGCAGCCCCTCACTATCCTCAAGGGCAAGACCCGCGACATCCGCGTAAGCGGGCCAGGCCTCAAGGCGGATGACTTCGCGGTTCTCCTTCCGCCCCGTTGGACCGTCACGACCAGGCAGGACGGAGCCGACGTAGTCTGCACCATCTCGGCCCCCGAACTCACCGACGCGCGCATTGGCCGGGTCATGATCCAGCGCAAGAGCGGAGCGGGGATCGCGGCCGAGTTGATTATCCCCCTCACCATCATGAGCCCCATCTCGGTTGAGGTTTACGCCACCGGCAGGAACAAGGACGGAGAGCCCGGCCTGAGAATCCACGTCACCAACAACGGCGCGGAAGAGAAGACCCTCAACTGGGCGACCGAGCTTATCAATTCATGGCCTATCAACAAGGGCACCTTCAAGCTTCAGGATCCCCAGCCGGTCCAGTCCTATCTCAAGGGTGAAAACGAGGGACAGATGAAGCTTGCGGCCGGTGCGGAGCGCGACCTCATGGTCAGCATTGTCGACTCCGACCCGCAGACGATTTACCGCTCCCGCGTCACCGTAACCGACGAGATCGGACGCAAGGTTGTCAATGAACGCATGATCGGTGGTTTCGCCAGCGCCGCCCATGCCCTTGCGGCGCCGAAGATTGACGGTAAGCTCGACGACGCTGTCTGGGCCAAGGCCGAGACGCAGCTGGTGGCGGAAGAGCGCCAGTTCTTCCCCATGCGCAAGGTCAAGGAAGGCGAGGAGCCGCTCTGGAAAGGTGCGGATGACCTCTCCGCCAAGTGGCGCGCCGCGTGGGACGACAATAACTTCTACCTCGCGGTTGAGGTAACCGACGACGTCCACCACGTCCAGTTCGCCGATGGCTCGATCTGGAACCAGGACGGGCTGCAGTTCCTCTTCGACCCCACCCGCAATCAGGCGGAGAAGGCCGGAAAGTATGACTACAGCGTCGGCAAGGGAACCAAGGGCGAGCAGGCGTGGTGCCATCTCACTGCCCACAGCTCTGTTGGAGAAGGCGACGCGACCAAGGATTTCCAGATCGCGGTTTCCGATCTGCCGGGTTCGGCAGGCGGGAAGATTTACGAGATCGCAATCCCCTGGACGCGCCTCGCCCCCTTCAAGCCCGCCGCCGGACTCAACCTTGGCATGTCCATGATCATGAACGAGGACGACGGCCCGGGACGGGACAGCTTCATGGGCTGGTTCAGCGGCGTGCATTCCAAGCAGCTTGACCTTGCCGGAGATGTGGTTCTCCAGAAGTAAGAGCCGAACGATTACATATACGTAACCCCCTGCGGCGCAGGGGGTTTTTTATTGCGCGGAAAAATGTTTTGGATCATAATTCCCGCAATTCGGCTGTCACAAAACGCACGGGTTCCGTTATTGATTTATAGCAAGGCATACTGCCGGGCTTGCCGGCAGATTTCAGAAAAGGAAAATAGATATGGTAAGAATCATGCAGCTCACACTCGTGGCAACCCTGGCTCTCTGTGCTTCCCTCTTTGCAGGCGACGACGCCAAGACGCAGATGAAGGAACTGAACAACGAGATCCGCGAAATCCAGAAGCAGATCGGTAAGATCAAGCCGAAGTTCAACGCCGATGCCGATATTCAGGCCCTCAAGAAAGCCGCAGACGACGCCCGCAAGGCTTATGAAGATGCGTTGCTTGAGAAGGTCGCCGCCGACCCCGACGGCAGCAAGCTCGTTGAACAGCTCAAGGCCAAGACCGAAGAGATGGACAAGATGCGGGAAGAGATGAAGAACGCGGCCAAGAAAGAGGGCGGCGAGAAAAAAGAAGGTGGTGAAAAGAAAGAAGGCAAGAAGAAGAAGGAAAAGAAAGAGGAAGGCGGCGAAGAGGCTCAGGAGTAATTCCGATCCCCGCATTTCCACAAAACTTCCGAACGATATAATAATGAAACGGACTGGCTCGCGGCTGGTCCGTTTTTGTTTTGTCTGATAAAGGCGGCAGGCTTATGGAATAAACAGAAGGCATGAAAAAACCCGGAGCATAACTCCGGGCCGGGTATTTATCTGCTTCCTTGAATATATCGCTAGTACTTACCCATCTCCTCATCGTCAAGCGCGATAATCTGTGAAGGGTTTACCACATTGGGCGCCGACGTTTTCGGGCCGCCACTTCCCCATGCACCGTTCCCCTCGCCGAGCGCCAGCTTTATACTGCCGCTATCCGGTTCCTCGGCGGGAATGGCGACGTATTCGGAGCGGCTCACGCCCTCGTTTATATTGAACTGTTTGAGAAGGTGGAGCAACGAACGTGACTGCCCGGAAAGCTCTTCGGAGGTGGAAGCGACCTCCTCGGCGTTGGCGGTATTCTGCTGCGTTACGGTGTCGATCTGTTCAAGCCCCTTTGCAACCTGTGAAATACCGTGGGCCTGTTCGTTGGAGGCCGAAGCAATCTCCCCGACGAGGTCGGCAACCTTTCCGATCGCGCCGACGATCTGGCCGAAGGACTCGCTGGTCTTGTTGGCAATCTGAACGCCGTTGCCAACCTTGTTGTTCGAGTTTTCGATAAGCCCCGCCGTTTCCTTCGCCGCTTTCGCGCTTCGCGCCGCAAGGTTACGCACCTCTTGCGCAACGACGGCAAAACCCTTGCCGTGGTTCCCGGCGCGCGCGGCCTCGACCGCCGCGTTAAGGGCAAGAAGGTTTGTCTGGAAAGCAATGTCGTCGATGGTCTTGATGATCTTCGTAATCTCCTGGGAGGAGGTACGGATCTCGGTAATCGCCTCGACCATGGCCTGCATCTGCTCCGTACCGCTCTCGGCCGCCGAACGGGCGGAGACCGCAAGCTGATTCGCCTGGGTGGCGTTTTCCGCGTTCTGCTTGGTCTGCGAACCGATCTCTGTGGTGGAGGAGCTGATCTCCTCCAGACTCGCGGCCGATTCTGTTGCGCCCTGGGAGAGACTCTGGCTGGAACCGGAAATCTGCTCCGCCCCATCGGCGACCTGATTGGCGGCCCCGCGCACCTGCTGCACCAGAGAACGGAGATTGTTATGCATTGTCTTCAGCGCCCTGCCAAGGGCATCGTACTCGGAGGTCAGGTTCACCTCCTGGGTAAGGTCGCCTTGCGCAATGGCGTCGGCAACCATGACCTTATCTTTCTGGGCGGCAATCAGCTGGTCGAAGGATTTGGTCATCAGGCCGAGTTCGTCTTTTCTGGCGCGTAAAACCGCAAGCGCTTTCTTGTCTACAGACGACATCTCAAGATCGCCCTTCGCCACCTCGTCGGAACACTCCGCAAGCAGGCGTATGGGGCGGGATATCGAGCGGCTCACAATCAGCGAAAGTATGGCGACCACGAAAAGTGAAGCGCCGACTACGATTGCAACAAGAACATCGCGAAGAGAGTAGACATCCGCATATTTTTCATCAAGAGGAATAGCGTAGACAACATACCACTGCCACGCTTCTCCCCCGTCGAAATAGCGGAAAATAGTCCACTTGGCATTCCCTTTATAAACATAGTTCTCGTCGCCGTTCTTCTTGTTGATTATATTTTTAATAAACTGCTCTTCCGCCACCTCCATGCTTCCGGGTTTAATTACCGGATGCATCATCATGGCGCCCTTGCCGTTGATGATGAAAGGATAGACGGTCAACTCCTCAGGCTTTACTTTTTCTGCATCCACCTGGGTCTCCGCTCCCTTTGCGGTGCGGTTGTGATAAAACCTCTCGCTCAGATCCTTGATGAGAGACGTCTTGGCCTGATCTCCCATCGCCTCGAGAAGCCCCTTCTTCTCCAGAAGCGTATACTTGTCGCGGATGGTATTTATTATCTGATTGATCTGTTCGGAGCGCAGCTCGTTCTGGTTCCCGTCTATAATCGTCTTGACTTGACGGTTGGCAAGAACAAGAACCGCAACCCCGGTGACGGCAAAGCCCATTATAATAAGTATAAGCAGTTTCATATTGATTGATTTTGCCATCCTCAACCCTTTCCGATTATGGTGCAAAAAACAGCTCCGGCGGGCCATTGCCTGCCGGAGCCTTTATGAAGAATCTTGCTACTTGATAATTTTTGCCTGCTCGATAAGTTCCATCGGAATCTCGACGCCGAGTTTCTTCGCGATACCGAGGTTTATATAAAGCTGGCCGCGCTTGTTCTGGACAACGCCGATTTCCTTGGGGGTTTCACCCTTGATGATCTTGAGTGCTGCCGCAGCGGCCCACTCGCCCTGCTCTTCAGCAAGCTTGGTATAACCGACAAGAACGTAGGGCGCAACAAAATCAAGGACGCAACCGGTGGGAACCTTGGTCTCATTTAGTACGAATTCCTTCGCAGCTTTTTCGTCCCAATCCTTGATTCCGACCACATTCTCCAGAATGACCATGTCGGTTTCGGTCTGGAGTTCCTTGAAAGCCTTTTTCCACTCGTCAAAGGATTTGGCGTATTTTTCGGTCAGGGCAAGATTAAACTTCTTCTTGTAGTTCTCGGCTTCCTTGTGCCCGGTGGTGTTGTCTACCGTGAGAAAACCTATCTTCTCTCCCTTGGCAAACTGTTTCATCTGGGCAAGGAGCGGCTTGACGAGGGAGACCTCTTCCATGCCGCAGATGTTCTTTGTCGGAAAACCGTAAACAGAGCAATCCCAGTTCAGACCGCAGAAAACAATCGGAAGATCCTTATCCGCATAGAATGGCTTGATCAGATATTTCGACGCGTTGTCGTCAGCCGCAATAACCACGTTCGGCTTCCATTCGTCGATCACGGCCTTGGCTTTCTCCGCGGCCTTCTTCATGAAGTCTTCACCAGTGTTGTTCTTCGTGTCCATGTGATGGATCTTGAGCTCCGCCTTGTCGCCAAGCACGTTCTTGATTCCCTTTGCAATACCGTCACTCCAGGGGTAACCCTCGTGATAAGAATCGATGAAAAGAACCTTGTCACCTGCCTTTGCCATGGAACCACAAATTACCAACGCAATCATTGCCAACCAGAAATACATTGCTTTCATATTGTCTCCTCCTATACCTTTTCTAATGCCCGACGGCATAATTTAACTGGAATCCAACCACCGAGAACATAAACATAAACCGGTACATAAAACAGCCGCGGATTTAACCGTTAAAACCATAAGCAGCTCGTTATCAATCTATAGTATAAAATAAACCGGGGGGGAGGATATCTGGCAAGCTAAAAAACATGAGATTCAAGCGATTTTAGTCATACAGGCAAAAACCATTATTGCGCCATATCTGCAGAAACTGTGAGGGAGGTAGGCAATTTCCATGGTTATTATGCCTTCATACTTTTTAAAAGCCGGCTGTGGTCCATTTCTTTCCTTGCTCCAGCTTTGATGGTGTGCTTTAATTTTGCAACGGGCAATAACAAATCAGGCATGATAACCAATTTCGGAAATGTAATAAACTATGGTTGCGTATAAGACAATCGAGTTGCCTATTGCATGGCTCAGGGCAATACGAATAGAGTGTGAACACTGCAAATTGCCATATACATATTTGCACAGCAAAAGGAACGTCTTTTGCGAGGCTGGCATTCCCTTAATATCAAGTGATAAATCCATGCGTGAGGAAATAATCCGCTACTCCTTCAAAAGGATAAAAAAAGACTCCAAGAAGGAGAAGCAAGGGGTCGGCTTATGTCCACATTGCAGGCAATATCAAAACTGGATGGTGGAAAAATCTCGCACGACAAGAATCCGCGTCGGGGCAATTGTTGGGGTGATATCTGGCTTTTATTTAGGAGTATTTTCTGCAAATTTATACGCAAAAAATGACGATGTCTTAGCCATAATTGTCGCAATAACCATGGCGGTTGTGTGCTGCATTATTGGATGGTCGATTGGATCTTACAACGCCCTTAATTACGGCCCCTATCCAGTAGAATTCCAAGACCACGGGAGCATGAAAGATGAAGAGATATTGGAATTAATTAAGACCAGTCAAGACGATAATCTTAATCCTCTTTTCGCATGGCATCTGGCTGTCGGCAGAAAATTTTTCCAGAAGGATATGAAAATCACACTCGGCTTTACGGATGAAATCGGTGATCTCAATCTTCCGCATGAATTGAAGACCGAATATCTGGTCGATCAATTTGAGGAAAGCATTCAAAACAAAAGCCTGACAGAGGAGAATAAAGCATGCCCGCAATAGTCTATAAGCAGCTCGACCTTCCCGTCGCATGGGTGCGGGGGATCAGGATAAACTGCGAGCATTGCCAGCAGCCCTATACATATATAGTAGGCAAGGAAAAAGTTTTCAGCACCACCGGGGTACCCCTTCTCTCAAATGACCACAACATGACCACAAGCGCCCTGAAAGCTTCGATCAAGACGATCAGGAAAGACTGCAGGAAGAACAAACAGGGTGAAGGCATGTGCCCTCATTGCAGAAATTACCAGAACTGGATGGTTGCGCGCTCGCGGCGCTCGAAAGTTATACGTGGAATTTTCTGGGGCGGTCTTCTTGGATTCATTCCGGGATTAATCCTTTGGCTGGGCGTGTTCAGCGAAAAATCCAGCCTCGGCCCGATCTCCCTTGGCGCCATGATCGTGCTCTGCGCCATCCTCGGGGTCTTTATCGCCCTACGCTGGGGACTGACTTACGGCCCCCAACCGGAAAACTTCGAGGACGCGGGCAGCATGACAGACAATGCCGTGCTCGAGCTTCTGCGCTCAAGCGAGGAAGAGGAGCTCGACCCCATTCTCGCCTGGCATCTGGCTTCGGGCAGAAAGCTTTACCAAAAAGGCATAAATCTCGGCCTCGGCTTCACCGACGAGTCCGGAACCCTCGATTTACCCCATGAACTCAGAACCGATTACATCCTCGACCAGTTCGAAGAGAGCGTGAACAAGCGGAAATAATCCGACATTCAGGGCGCGGCGCGAGGGTAACGAAAACTATTTAAAATTATTCCTCTATGGTCTAATATTAAGCCGGCAAAGGGTTAATAATCACCCATCATCAATTGTGGATATTTTCCGGTTTTGATGGAAATCAGGTAAATTCCACCCCCCAATCATGCGTAATCTCTACAAAACCAGACAGGACAAGCCTTTCTGAAACTGACCGGTTTTGCCGGCTTCGTGGTTAATGGGCAAAGGTCTTTCGCGGGGCGCCTAATCTATTGTATATGATTGATATAAAAGCATTTATATCGTAAATTCCGCGTTATAATTAACGCAATCAGACCGGATTTTTCATGAGATTTTCGTTCGCCGGGGAAAACCTTAAATTATTCATTTAGTGTAAATGCCGGTTATATATAAAGTTTCGGGATTTGTTGTGGATTGTTTGCGGATAGAGCTTGACTTTATCATACTTCATGATAGCATACATTGTGCAGGGGTCTTTAACAGACCTTACTGCGTGCGAGGAGATAGACCAGGAGGGTGACCCTGAACCAAACCGCCTTTTCCCCTCCCTTCTGGAGGTAACTCTTCGTACTCGTCCCGAGCCCCTTCCGCCCCCCCGGGAGGGGCTCCCCCTTTTATAACGCTTTTTTCAACACCCCGAAACGCCAACCACACAGCATCAGCTCTCAGATAAATAACAAACTGACCCGCAGGCATTGCATGCTGAGACTATCTAAGCTGAATCTCGCGTTATAAAAGAGCCAACCTTGAACTTTCATTGCAGGCGCGGTTCACTCATGCAAGGGCGCACGGGAAAATCGAAATACGGTTGTGTCGCGTAATTAAAATTATCATGACGCTAATTGATAACATGCTAATTTTCTGTTTCGCTAAATAACCATTTATGGTATTTCTTAATAATCTATGCCACTTGGCTTTATGATTATTTTGCGCAACATTTAACCAAGACGGGCAAGAGCTTCATTGGGCCAGACATTACACCCTTTTTCACAATACCCGGTTCCTGCTTTGGATGACCGCTGATGACTGAGAACACCAACAACGGTAACCAGCTCATACCGGGCTACGAGATAATCGGCAAGCTCGGCCAGGGCGGCATGGGCACCGTGTATAAAGCGCGGCAGACCAGCATGCAGCGCGATGTTGCTCTCAAGATCCTTCCCAAGCGTCTGGCACGCCAGAAAGAATTCAAAGACAGGTTTTTCCGCGAGGCGAAGGCGGCGGGACAATTGAACCACGGAAATATCGTGGCCGCCATCGACGCGCAGGAGGTTGACGGATACTGTTACATCGCCATGGAGATGGTGGATGGGATGGCCGTCGCCGACCTGATAAATACCAACGGCCCCATTCCGGAGAAAGAGGCGCTAAATATCGGACTGCAGATCGCCAACGGACTCGCCCACGCGTGGCAGGCGGGCATTGTACACCGCGACGTGAAGCCGGAGAACTTCCTCTACACCGCCGAGAAAATCGCCAAGCTGTGCGACCTCGGAATCGCCAAAGCCCCTTCCGACTCAAGCCTTACCCAGGAAGGGATGGCGATCGGAACGCCGCTCTATATCTCTCCCGAGCAGGCGCAGGGAAAACCTGACGTCGATTTCAGGGCTGATATCTACAGCCTCGGCGCAAGCCTTTACCATATGATCGCGGGCGAGCCGCCTTTCGACGGCCCCTCGGGCCCGAGCATCATGCTCAAACACATACCCGACCCGCTCCCGCCGCTACGCAAGTTTGCAAGCAATGTCAGTCCCGCCACATCCCGGCTTATCGCGAAGATGATGAGCAAGGATCCGATCAAGCGTTACCAGTCGGCGGAAACGCTTATTACGGATATCAAGCGGGCGATGGACGGGGC
>JAFGWW010000045.1 GCA_016936955.1 Planctomycetota bacterium
CCGAGGCCGGGATTGCGCCGTTTTGCGCGGATGTTGGTAAACTCAACCGGCTCGCCGGTGATGATGGAGAGGGCGAGGGATGAGCGGATAATCTGCCCGCCGCCTTCGCCTTTTGAACCGTCTATCTTAATCATTGAAGCTTTCTTGAGTAGAAAAGTGGGATCAGATTTCAACGCCTTCAAGATGCAACAGTTTTTCTTTCATTCCCTTGCCCCCGCTCCAACCGCCGATCTTGCCGTCGGAGGCGACTACCCGGTGGCACGGGACGACGATCGGCACGGGGTTGGCCCCGCAGGCCTGGCCGATTGCTCGGGCGCTTGCGCAGTCCACCGCTTTTGCCAGTTCCCCGTAGGTCATGACCTTGCTGTGCGGGATTTTTTTCATCCGGTTCCAGACCTTGCGGCGGAAGGGTGTTCCTGCAGTCAGGTCGACGGGGACGGTGAATGAATTTATCTTACCCTCGAAATACAGGGGTAATTCCTTTTCAAGAATGGCGGCGATGGCTTCCGCTTTGCCGGTTTCCGAAGGATCAAGCTTTTCCCCCGCGCCCGTCTCCGGTTTGCTGCCGGGAAAGAGGAGGCGCGCAAGCCCTGCCGGAGTAATGAGGGCGTGAAAGGTTCCGGCAGAAGTCTTGATCTTTTTCCAGATTCCCTTATTCATCCGCCTTCCCTCCGGCTTCGCCGGGTTGTTCTTCCTTTGCCTTGGGCGCATCCGCGCCTTGCGCTTTTTCGCCGATTGCATTTTTGCGTTTGTCCACGCATTCGCGGACCACAATGTCTTTGAAATACACCTCGCCTTTGGGGTGATAGGCGTAAAGCTGCACGCGGATAAACTGCGGCATGTGTTCTGGCTTGGCGCTTTTGGGCAGGAAGGGCTGGGTGGTGAGGGTGCCCCACTGCATTTTCTCTCCATACCAGCGTTTCTGGTGTTTGGAGACTTCCTGCCGGTGTTTCATGGGCTTGCCGTCCGCGTCTTTTACATCGGGGATCTCGATATCGCGGTAGCCTTTTACAAACATGATTACCTTGGGGCCGAGGGTGTTCACGTCGAAAGAGACCTGATAGTAAGTTTCTGGCTTGATTGCGATGTATGGGCTGTAGCAGAAGAGGCCAGTCGAATCCGCCACCGCCTGGGATAGTGTGAAATGTATGGCGGAGCCTTTGGTCTTTGTCATGTTGCCGACTTCGTCAAAATGCGGTATCGGGGTGAAGTTGATCCCTTCCATGGGGAAGGTCCACGTGTTGAGCATCTCCGGGGTCTTGACCTTTGCGAAATCATCGGGAGACGATATGCGCAGAACATCAATCCCCCTGCGTGAGCACAGATTATCGCCCACGGGGATCATGAAGTTGCTGTCGCCTGCGGCGGCGATGTCGGCGGGAGTAGGTTCACCGGTCAGGAGTTTGAGCGCTTCGTCTATCTTGGGCGAAAGCTCGAAGTTGTTCACGCATTCATAGGTCGTGTCGACCGCAAGCTTGGGCGGGGTCTGGCGCAGGTCAATGGCGCGTACATGCAGGAGCAGTTCCGTATTTTTCCGCACGGTGGTGGTGTGGGAAAGTTCGTCCTTGCCGGTGAAGTGTTCGTGGGTAACCTTCTCTGATTCTTTTGGCTTTTCGATCTCGCCCCAGATTATGACATCGCAGGCGAGCTTTTCTTTTGCTTCCGACGCAACCTTTGCCACGTCGGAGTCTAGGGCGGGCAGGGGCATGGCGGTTGCCCGTTCTTCCCATTCGTATTCGGCGTCTACCACGTAAAATTTACGTTTAAAGCTTTTGGCGCGGAACATCTTCCCCACCTGCTTGCCGAGTTTACCATTATCGAAATCGCTCTTGAAGTCGAGGCATACCATATAGGGCAGGGCAGGGTCCTGCTCCTCCCCGCATTGGGCAAAAAGAGGAAGGATGAATGCGACAACTAGAGCGATCGAATATTTTTTCATTCTTACATGCTCCACATCTTCGGCGTGCCCCCGCTGGCGATCTCTACCTTGATCCCGTCGAGGCCGGTGCGCAGATTCTCAGCAAGCCATTCGAGGACGATCTCTTCGCATGGCGCGTGGCCGAGGGCTATGCACCCAACGTCAGCCGTTTCAAAAATCTCGGTATCGTGATATCCCGTTTCTCCGAGGACTACCGCATCAACCCCCAATGATGCAACCTTGGCGGCCGGGCATCCGCCCCCACTCCACACGGCAATCTTCCTGATCTTTTTCGCCGGGTCGCCGAGAACGAGGGTGCCGGGCGAGGCTGTCGCTTTTTTCATCTTCGCTGCCAGCGCCTTGAGTGTCGTCTCGGCTTTGAGCATTCCGTAGCGCCCGAGGCCGTAGGTCTTGCCACCAGTGAGGGGGTAGAGGTCGTAGGCGACCTCTTCATAGGGATGGGCTTCGATCATAGCGTCTATGATTGCCTTTTTCTGGCTGGCGGGGAAGATGGTTTCGAGCTTCAATTCTTCCGCTTCTTCAAGCTTACCCGCTTCGCCGATGTAGGGCTTTGTCGAGTCGCCGCCTTTGAAAGTGCCGAGGCCGGGAGTGCGGAAAGTGCAGTCGGAGTATTCGCCGATAAAACCCGCGCCCGCGTCGCAGATCGCTTCGCGTACCTTCTCTTCATGCCCTTCGGGAATGAAGACGGCAAGCTTCACATATCCGTCGGTGGTGGTTACGTTGAGCGTTTGCGGTTCGACTATTCCCGCCATTTCGGCGAGGATGTCGTTGATGCCGCCGGGGGCTGTGTCGAGGTTGGTGTGGGCGCAGTAGAGGGATATTTTCCCGCGTATCAGCTCCGCCACGATCTGGCCCAGCATGGTCGATTCGTCGATGGTCTGCATGGCGCGGTAGATTCTCGGGTGATGGGTGACGATCATCTGGCACTTGCGCTTCCTCGCCTCGCGCACCACCGGAAGGGTTGCGTCGAGGGCGACGAGGATTGATTTGACCTTCGCCTTGTGGTCGCCCACATGCAGGCCAACATGGTCGTTGTCGCAGGCCATCCAGGTTGGGGCGATGACCTCCATGAGATCCATGACTTCGTTTACGGAAACCGGCATAGCGCCTCCTTCTGGCAGTATTCAGAATGTGGAAAAACTTTTCGTCTGTCTTCAGGAATTGTCCGCTATTTCGACAGCGCTGTCAACCGCATTGGCGGCAAGAGATGGGGTTTGGGAAGATATGGCTTCGGTGCGGGATTGGAGCCCGTCCGTTATTTCCTGCAATTCATCATCCATGGACACTTCACCCTCTTGCTGCTCCGGCTCAGAAGGCTCCTCGGTTGCCACGTCCGTTTTTCTGGCTGGCGAGCAGGCATAGAATGAATAAAGCCGCAGCATGGCGAGGAATCCGATAAAGACGACCAGCGGCGAGCCGAGGGCGGAGCGTTCATTGATGAATTTCGGCTGGTATACGAATATGCTGATCTGATACCACACCCCGAAAAGCCCCAGCGCGGAGAGGAGGACGCAGGAGAGGTATTCCGCGATGGAGAGCTCCCGTGGGCTGGCGATGCGCCCGAGTCGGCTCACCGACTTGACGCGAAGTTTTTTCAGGCGCTCGGCCTCGGTTTTGCGTAACGTGCGGAGGGATGAGCGGGACGCGGACGTCTGTTCACCATCTGCCGAGCAATCAGCCTCCGTGTCTTCCGTTCTGGCAGCCAATATCTTCCCCGCCCGCCAGTGCATGAATATCCGCAGCATCGCCCCCGCGCCGATCACGAATACGATAAAGGCGCCGGAAAAATGCATGTAAACAGTATCCGACTGGCGCGGTGAGAGGAGGGCCTGCAGCATGACCACAACCCCCGCAAGGCCAAGAGAGACAAGCAGGGTGCAGACCAGCATCCATACCGGATTGAGCCTGTCGCTGGGAGCTTGCGAGCGCAGGCGCGCGGCAAAGGTGCCGTTTGATCTGGGCTTTCCGGATTCGTTTTCGCCGGAATCGGGTCTGGCGCTAATTATAAAAATCATCCTTACGAAGGTTTCCGCATGAACCCGTACACATATATAAACGTATATACTGTTGCATGGTTCAAAAAATCGCAGCTTTATTCCGACTTAAATTTATTGCTACAACCTTTTTCTCTTGCGGGGTTTATGCAAAATGCCTTATCTTATGTCGTCAGGATCACTCCATTTTATTCCGAAAGGGCGAATATGAAGCATCGAGTATACGCAGCTATATTATGTGCCATCTTTGGCTCGTGCGCAAGTCTTAGCGCGGGAACTATTTCCGCCGACGGCAAAGTGCAGGACTTCCGCGAGATAATCCAGACAGCCAAGAAGAAGGTCTTTCCTGCCGTGGTCTTCATCACCTCCATCTCGGAACGCTATGAAGGGGGAAAGAAGGAAAAGAGCATGAGCGCCGGTTCCGGGGTCATCATCTCCGAAACGGGCGAGGCTGTTACCAACTGGCACGTTGTGGACAAGACGGTGGCGCTGCGTATTCTGCTCCTCGATGGCGAGGTTGGCGAGGCCGAGGTAATCGGCAGCGACAAGGACACCGATCTTGCGCTTATAAAAATAAAGGTGGAGGGGCGTGAGAAGTTCCCCTTTGCCGAGCTGGGTGATTCCTCCAAACTCACGGAAGGGCAGTTCGTGATGGCTATGGGCGCGCCGTGGGGCCTGAGCCGCTCGGTCTCTTTGGGCATACTCTCCTGCACCACCCGTTTTCTCCCTAACGGCCAGTATAACCTCTGGCTCCAGACCGACGCTTCGATCAACCCCGGCAATTCCGGCGGCCCGCTTATCAATACTTCGGGAGACGTGATCGGCATCAATACTCTCGGTACTTTCTACGGCGGTGATATGGCTTTCTCCATTCCGTCAAATGTGGTCAAGCGCACGGTGTCGGCACTGCGCAAGGACGGCAAGGTTGAACGGGCATGGACCGGCATCCGCGTCCAGCCGCTCAAGGACTTCGAGCGTAATACTTTTTACAAGGCCGATACTGGCGTGCTGGTTGCCAGTGTTGATAACGGCTCCCCCGCCGAGATGGCAGGCGTCAAGGTGCGCGACCTGATCCTCACCGTCAATGGCGCCGAGATCAAGGGTGTGAACCGTGAAGACCTTCCCGAAATCAATCAGTTCCTCGCCGAGCTTGCGGTCGAAAAGCCGGTGGAAATGAAGGTCAAACGCGGCGAAGAACAGCTTACCCTGACCATGACCCCCCGCAAGAAAGGCAAGGTGGAGGGCGACGACTTCGATTGCCGCGACTGGAACGTGACGGTCAAGGCGATAAACGAATTCCACAACCCGACCCTCTTCTTCTACCGCAAGAAAGGTGTTTTTGTGCAGGGTGTCAAATACCCCGGCAACGCCACCAACTCCGGTATCCGCAGGGGCGACATCATCCTCAGTGTTGACGGCAAGGACGTGGACAATCTCGACGAACTGGAGAAGATCTATACCGAGATGGTAAAGGACGAAAACCGCGACAAGAAGACGACCATGGTGCTTCTCCGCAACGGTCTCAAACACTATCTCGTTCTGGATTACGCAACGAAATTCGAGCAGGACTGATCCGGTTTAAACAGACTCCAATGGAGGAATCATAAATGAAACGCATTTTCGAGATATATGTCTTTACCCTTGCGCTCGTTTTGCTGGCTTTCGCCCCGCAGTCCCTTTTGGCGCAGGATGCGGCGGTAGCCGACGCGCCAGCCAAGGCTGTTGATGAAAAGCAGGACGTGGCCAAAGTTAAGGCCGATGATGATGAGGATGACGAGGAAGAGGAGATGCTCAACGGCGACGAGGTTGTCTCCATGCTGAAAAAGCACTTTGTCCGCGTCAAGATCTGGGTCAAGAAAGACGACGGCGAGATGCCCATGGTTTATAACTTCGCCAGCGACCTTGGCAACGAAAAGCCGACCTTCATCGGCGGTTATCTCTGGGACGAGAAGACAGTGGTCATGGAAGACTTCGTGCTCCACGACCGTTTTATCCGCTCAATCGAGGTGGAGGCGGGCGGCAAGTCTGTCCCAGCAAAGATCAAGGGTTACCTCAAAGACACGCAGGCGGTTCTCCTCGAGCTTAATGAGAGCCTGCCCGGAGTTGAGCCGATCAAGTTCTGCGAGGCGCCTGAGCGTGAGGATATCGGCAGTCTCCGTGGCGTGAAATATTTTTACCAGCAGGACGGGAATTGGTGCACCAATGTAAGCGGAGCGGTTGCTGGATTTTCGAAGATAGAAGGTAAAAAGAGCTATCTCTGGGGTGC
Source organism: Planctomycetota bacterium (assembly GCA_016936955.1). Lineage (GTDB taxonomy): Bacteria > Planctomycetota > SZUA-567 > SZUA-567 > SZUA-567 > JAFGWW01. The sequence continues at coordinate 6,200 of JAFGWW010000045.1, forward strand.
TCCCGGCGATCTTTTGATTATGCCGGACGGGCAGATTGCAGGGCTTTCCTTCTCGGGAAAAATCTCTTCCGAGGGCGACGACTATATCTGGGAAGGGGCTGATCTGCGCAAGGACGGAATCCTGACCCTTGCCGAGAAGGTGGAGAAGCACGCTGAAATCAAGGCCCGCCTTGCGAAAGCCGCGCTGCTTGTAAAGATCGATTTTCGCGCCGTGGTGGAGGAAGAAAACCAGAATAACGGTTTCCACCAGTCCTGGAATATGGACCGCCAGGGGATAAACGGCAACGACATGTCAGAGATCATGCTTACCGGCTTCCTGATTGGGGAGAGCAGGCTTCTTGTCCCCACTTCGCTGAACCGCGAGATGATCGCCCGTATCGAAGCCATCTCGGTAAGTGTTCCCGGCGCGGATGGCAAGGCTGAAGTATTGAGCGCCAATTTCTCGGGCGCTCTCAATGATTGGGAGGCGATCCTCATCGACGTGGAGGGGCGGAAGCTTGAGGGATTCCTCGATTTCGCGAACGGGGCAGAGTTTGCCCCCGACCGGATGTTCCTCAAGAGCAACGTCAATTACTGGCTCAAGGAGCGCAAGGAGCGCTTGAGCTACGACAGGTTTGTCGGTTATTTCCGCGGTTATAAGGATATGCCCGCGATCTGGACCCACACCAACGAAGATGACGGCTCCCTCGCCTTCTCGCTGGATGGCAAGCTTCTGGCTATCAGCCTTGCTCAGCGTACCAAGACAAATAATGATTACAATGCTTATGCGCCGCAGCCTAACTCCGCCTTCCGCCCGGTTGCCCTCGTCAGTGGTGAACTGGCGAAAGATGACGCCGTTGATCTAACCATGAAACCCTTGGCGAAGGAGAAGGAGAAACTCAGCATCACACTCGGCGTCGAGAGCCAGAACCTTGATCTCAACCTCGCGCGCGTCTTCAACGTGGAGAAGGATACCCGTGGCGGTGCTATCGGGCGACTGGTGCTTTATGTTTATCCGGGCAGTCCGGCAGCGAAAGCGGGTCTTGAAGAGAAGGATATCCTGCTGCGCATAAAAGACCCTGACCGCACCGAGCCGATCGACATCGGCAGCGGTTACGGTATGTATGGCCGCAATTCCTTCATGTCGCGCTTTGACGATTATGATGATTTTGGCGGCGATGATTATTACGGCCCCATGCAGGCCCCGTGGCCTTCGCGTCAGAATGCGATTACAGCAATCCTCTCCGGGATCGGAGAGAACAAGAAAATCAACCTCGAGTTTATCCGCAACGGCGAGAAGAAGTCGGTCTCCATAACGACCCAGAAGGGACGCCCAGACTTCAGCAGCGCCAAGAAATTCAAGTCGAAGGAACTCGGGTTCACCGTAAAGGAACTGACCTATGAGGTGCGCCGCTTCTTCAAGCGTGAAGATGAGGGCGGGGTTGTGGTAAGCAAGGTTGAGCCCGGCTCCAAGGCCATGGTGGGCGGGATGTTGCCCTATAATCTTGTGACCCACATGAACGGCAAGCCTGTCACCGACTTCAACAAGTTCAAGGCGGCCGTCGAGGCGCTCCAGCCCGGCAGCGGAACCTCGGTCGAGTTCACCCTCGAATACATGGGCAAGACGAGGCTGGTAAAGATCGAGATGTAAAAACGGGCATTAGCGGTTGTCAACCGCCCCTTAATGTGTTCTAATATCCCTTCCCGGCAACGGGGAGGGTTTTTTCATGGTCTCCCCGGGGTCAGTCGCTGCGGCGTGCCATGTTGCCGACTGATTTCAGGGCAGGATTATGTTGCCGGGGGAGAGAGCAGACACTTGAGGAGGCACCATTATGGGTAATGAATTCACCCCCGATACGGTCATGACGTATCTCACTTCTCGCCGTACTGCGGCAATCAACAGTCTCGCCGAAGCGTTCGATGTTGATTCAGACAAAGTGATCGAGATAGTCGACGCGCTTGAAGCTGCCGGTCGGGTACGCACCAGCCGTCCGTGCGGCGACGGCAACTGCGCCTCATGCGACAGCTGCAGCCCCGCCAAGAAGGGCGGCGATACCACGCTCAAGCCCGAGACGATCGTGATCTCTCTTGAACTTGCAAGCGACGACGATTGAGCGCAACCACTGGCGCGGTGAAGCGCATGCAGTCGTGTTAATCTTTAACTGGTATAAAGGTCGGCGGTGATGTCTGAAAATCTGACGCCCGGCGGAAGCGTATCCATTCCGTCCAAGGAGAAGTTCCACCTCTTTTTTCTCGCCGGACAGTCGAACATGGCGGGACGCGGTTATGTGGAGGACGAAGACCGGGTGCCCCATCCCCGTGTCCTTATGCAGACCCGGGACGGAAGCTGGGTTCCGGCGGTCGATCCTGTCCATTATGATAAAAAAGAAGCGGGTGTGTGCCTTGCCCACACCTTCGCCCTCGAACTTGTGGCGCGTGACGAGGATATCACCGTAGGGCTGGTTCCCACCGCGTGCGGCGGTTCGCCCATCTCGACATGGGAGCCCGGCGCCTATCACAGCCAGACCGACAGCCACCCTTACGACGATTCGATCAAGCGCATGCGCAGGGCCATGGAGGACGGGGTGCTCAAGGCGATGCTCTGGCATCAGGGGGAGTCGGACTGCACGCCCGAGTTGTCCGCTGTATATAAGTCTGAACTTCTTGATCTGATCGGACGATTCAAAAACGAGTTCGGCGCGCCGGACCTGCCGGTCGTGATCGGACAGCTTGGCGAGATTCCCGAAGCTCCGTGGAGTGAGTCCCGCAGATTGGTCAACAGGGCGCATATGGAGATTGTCGCCGAGTTGGCTGATGCCTGTTTCGTGCGCTCCGATGGCCTTACCTGTAATCCGGATAATATTCATTTCGACGCAAAATCACTGCGCGAGTTCGGCAGGAGATATGCAAAAGCTTATCTTGATATGATTGGCTAGGCGTTTTCTTCTTTCTCGAACCGGGCTAGTGCAGATTCGGCCGAGTTTGCTGTGGTGGGAGGGATGATCTCCCCCATATCCATGGCAACCTTGTGGCGCGCCACGGCTTCGTCCGCTTCCTCTTCAAGCAGGGCCAGACGCGAATCGCGAGCGAGTTTTTCCTCGGCCATGGCCTGCCTCAACGTGCCCTCGCTTTCCGTCTGCCTCATCTCGACCACATTTAGCGAGAGCTGCTGGAGTTTCTGCCCCGCCTGTTCGAAAAGCTTTTTCTTGTTCTCCGAAAGGCTGCGGCATACGTTCTCCGCCCGTTCAAGTTTCGGGCGGTATTTCGAGAGCTCACCTCGCACTTCTTCAAGGGCCAGAACTTTATTGCCCGCATCGTTCCTCTTTCCGGCGGCGAGCATCTCCTTCACACTCGCCACAAGGGCGCTCTCCTTCGCTTCGAGCGAACGGACATGGTCGGAGATTTTTTCGCGATAATTGAGATGCTTTGCCATCTCCATGTTGAATTGCGCAACCTGCTCGGCAAGCCTTTCCCGCTCCCGCGCAATTGCCTCTTCAGGGTCGGCTGCGGCCGGCTCCCCGCCGAACCAGCGGATCAGGAAAACATTGATTGCGTTGAGTATTTTTCTGAACATTGCGTTTCCCGTCAGTGCAGGCAAAAACTGATATTAATAATACTCCACAAACGTCTTTTTATGTCAATAACCGATCTTGCGGGATTGCGCTTCATTATATATATTTAAAATAATCTCAATCGGGAAAAGGTGACGGAATGAAATTCGAACCATGCAGGGCGTGCGGGGCATACCTGTCTGAATCAGACAAACACTGCTTCAATTGCGGAAAGGGTGAGCCTCGCGAAAAAGACGGCAAGGTCAAGCGCGCAATTGGCTCGGGGTTGGCTGCCGCCTTGGGCGCGGCTACCGGCGCCGGTGTGGGGGTGCTTCTGCCTTTTCCCGCCACGGTTGCCCTCGCCGTGGTGGCGACCGTAATTATCGGCCGGGCCGCTTTCGGAAAAACGGAGGGCATCAATGTTCTCTCCGGCCTGCTTCTGCTGGCCGCTTGTGGCTCCCTCGCTTCTATTGAGTATTCCTCCTTCCATGACGGCTTGATGGGGATTATCGGCGCGATACTGGGCGGCTACGCCGGCGCGGAGTATTTCGGCGACAAGACAGAAACCCTTCTCGAAACCGAATCCAGCACATCCTGCCTCAATGACACCGAAGAGATCGTAAAGACTAGAATCTACGAACTTCGCGAGCAGGCGAGCAAGATCAGTAAATTGATGAACGATATGGGCGAATCGGATGGGACGAAGTGGAGCAGGGCGGGCAAGTCGCTTCAGGTCGCATACGAAGCCAATCAGAATGCTCTCGGGCGCTGGTGGGCGAAGATGTGGCGCATCACCATGATCCGCTGGCAGAATAATATCGAGCCCCTTGCCTGTGGGATCAATCGCATTGGTTCCAATGAGGCCCTCGACCGCCTCAACACCCTGCGCAACCTTACCGGCATTGGCAGGCGCATGCTTATCGAATGGCGCGACATCGCCTCCGATGACCTTCCCGAGGTCAATGATTGTTTTGCACGGATGGAGAACGCCCTCGCCGCCGCTAATGAACTCGAAGAGCAGCTCATGCTGCGGCAGGCGACAAGCATGGCAAGCGAGATCGCCCCTGCGCGCGACGAAGCCGAACGGCGCAGCCTCTCTTCCGCTGCCCTCCAGCGCCTCGGATATCTGCAGGCGCGGGTCTCGGCGAATAATATCTTCTCCGAGGTCGAGGTGCTCGGGC
>JAFGWW010000397.1 GCA_016936955.1 Planctomycetota bacterium
ATCCTGACCGTCAACGAGGTTCCGGGCGGGATAGACGGCGTTATCTCCACCGCCCGCGAGAGCGGGATTCTGAAACCATACTCGCCCGCCGAGAGCGGATTTTTATCATTCGACCCCACCGTGCGCATAACGCTCTGGAGCGGGCTGATCGGCGTGGGCGTGGCTTTCCTCACCCGTTACGGCGCGGACCAGATGATCGTGCAGCGTTACCTGACGGCGAAGAATATGAAAAACGCGACGCGGGGATTCTGGCTCAACGTGGCGGCGGTGGTGGTCAGCCTGCTGCTCCTCTTCTTCTTCGGCCTCGCGGTAAAAGCCTATTCTGTGCATGTGCGGGGCGAGGCGCTCGACCTGCTCGGGAGCGGGCGCAGCGCGATGGAGCTTAACAAGTTCGCCATGCAGCAGCTTGCCCTTGTTATCAAATCCCTGCCTTACGGGGTTGCGGGGCTGGTTACGGCGGGGCTGATGGCGGCGACCATGTCCAGCATCGACTCGGGCATCAACGCCTGCTCGGGGGCTTACATCACCGATTTCCATTACACATATTTTCCCTCGGCAGAGGAGGGCGCGGGCGAGCGGCGTTCATGCCCGGTTCTGCGTTTCCGCCTCGCCCTCGCTTTTGGAATCCTCTCGACAATTCTCGCTCTTGTTTTCATTCCCGTCTTCGGCGGCCGGGAGAGTATCTTCGCGCTGGTCAATAAAATCATCCACGGTCTGGGCAGTCCCCTGCTTGCTCTTATGCTCTGCGGTTTTCTTACGAGAAAGCTCAACGCTGCCGGCGCCTTTGCGGGAGGCACGGCCGGGATTCTGTGGAGCATTTATGTCTGCTTCTTTATCAAGGGAATCGCGATGCACTATTACGCCGCCCTCACCTTTGCGGGAACGGTTATTCTTATCGCCGCCGCGAGCCTGATTGCAAAACTTGCAGGGGCGGGGGTGAATGAAGAGCAGCAGGAATGGACCGCCGCCGCCATCTTGAAAAGAGCGGAGAAAGGCGGGGAGGAAGAATGACCGAAATTTATAACAACGCCCTTTATTACGATATCCTCTTCGGGTGGGACAGGACTCTGGAAGCCCTTTTTTATGACGCTGCATTCCAGATACTCGGTCTTTCATGCGGAGACCGTTTACTTGAAACCGGTTGCGGAACGGGAACAATTGCGCTGAAGCTGGCGAAATATGGCTGGCGGGTTTCGGCTTTGGATATAAAAGAGGAAATGCTTTCTTTTCTGCGGCAACGGGAGGAAGAAGAGAGCGTCTCTATTGATACCGTCCTTGCCGATATGACCGCATTCACCTTATCCGAACCGGTGGACGGGGCGTACTGCCCGATGGGTAGCATGGGGCATTTGATGGAAGATGAACAGGTTATAAACCATTTCCGTGCGGTAGGGAAAAACCTGAAAGCCGGAGGAATTTACATTGCCGACGTCGGCCTTGCGGAGAATGAAACTTACGAATGGGATTACGGCCAGGACGAATGGGAGATGGAACGCGACGGCATCGGCGTGGTAATGAAAGACAAGAAGCTTTTTATCAGCGACCCCGCGCGCGGAGAATTCACCCTCGATTGGGACGCCCGCCTGCGCCTCTTCAATCCCGGCCATCTCGCATCGCTCGCAACAGAGTCAGGAATACTGGAAGTTGTAACGTGGTATCCGGAAGCTGACATGACGGATGAAGGCATCTCGATTTTCGACGCGACATTTACCGCCGATTATCCGGAAGGGGAACGGGCGATGCTTGCGTGCCGGAAATTAAGCTAAACCAATCAAAAAACTTCACTGCCGCCTGAAGTTACTTCAGGCCATGCCGGGCCTTTTGAAATAGCCTTGATATTATCGAAGCGGACGTCGAGGGTTGTGCCGGCGTTCGGGGTTTGCACGCCGATTTTGAGCATATTCATGGGGCCCATATCGCCTTCATATGTGACATAGCCTATTTCGGTCTGATCGCAATAATAGGTAATGGTCTGCTTCTTGCGGTCGAGGACCATGCGAAGGGAATGGAAGTCTTTCTGCTTTTCGCTGAAGGACGGGGTGGTTTCACAGGTCTTGGTCCACTTGTTAGTGAGTTTGAGCCAACGCTGCTGGCAGCAGATATTTCCCGCCCCCTTTTCCCCCTGCAGGAAAAGACAGAGAGGATCGTTACCGACAGAGCGGTCAAGCGGTTCGGCCGAGAGCATGACAAGCTGGTAACCATCGCTCGTTTCGATGCGGAAATCGCAGGAAATATCGAGTATTGCGCGACCGTCTTTTTTAAGCATAACGGCAAAGCCATCTGTGCGCCAGCGGGTGTCTTTTGTCACGCCGTCGATAATCGCTTCGCCATTCTGTATTTTGAAAAAAAGCCCCGGATCGGTTGAGAGAGCGGACACGTCCAGATTCAGCCCCTTATCAAAATTCAGGTCGATAAGAGCTTCCGGCTCCTTTTCTTTTACCACCACAGAAACGGGAGGGGCTTTAACCGGCGGAGATGGTTTTTTTTCAGGATCGCTTTTTTCCGGTTTATTCTCGTTCTTATCTGCAACAGGTGCAGGAGGTTTTTCAAAGTAGCTCTGCTTTTTCCGGGCGAAGAAAAAAGCAAGGCCCGCCGCCACGATGATAGCCAGCAAAAGAAAAACGAGATAAAAACGGGACGGGCTCTGGGAAGCTGGATTTTCTGACATGTCCTCTTCCCTGCTCTATTGCGCAACCACTGCCGTGCCGGAGACGCAACAGCCTTTCGTGGTTAGAAATTATCTTTTTTCTGTTCTTTCTGCTGCCCGAGCAGTTTGTTCGCTTCTTCAAAAGACGCGCGTTTGGCCAGTCCTTCGAGAGCCTGGCGGGTGGAAAAGTCCCCGACGTCGAATTCGATGCCGACCCTTGAGCGCGCGCCACGGTCGGGGGTTATGCGCCGCACAATTCCATCGAGGGAAAAACGTTCATTCATTCCCCTGACGATAAACTGGATCGCGACCTGTGCGCCCAGCTCCAGTTCCATCTCGGTAAGACACTGGAGGCCGGTGGTGGAGAAATCGACTACCGGCGAAAGCTTGCCGGAACTGCCGAAGAGGCTGGTCAACGTCCCCTTTTTCATAAGGACAACGAAACATTGATCCAGAGAAACCCGCTCGGCCTTGCGCGGATTTTTCGTGGCCTGATAAAGATCGCGCTTGTGCCCTTCGCTGTGGCTGATGGCTTTTGTGTTCATGCGGTCGCGGCAGCTGTTACAGACTTTCATATCCCCGCATGCGCAGAGGTCTTCTGCAAGAAAAGATTCCCCGCAGACCTGACACAGGCTTTTGTGAATGGCATTGGTCCATCCGCAATTCAGACAAAACCCGTCAGCATCGACTTTGTCCGAACCGCAATTACCACATCTCATTTACACATTCTCCACAAGGTCGACATAACCAGCAATTCAAGTTTATAGGTTATAAGCACCAGAGTCAACAGCGAGCATGATCTAAATATGGTAACATCTTTCATAATAATAATTTATGGCTGTCGTTCTGAATAGATCAAGGCTTCCTTCCTTTCCTGCTTTGTAGAGGTGAGTAATGTTTGAAGGTTAACTGTAATTATGAACAATTCCTATGGGGAAATTAGTCACTTTAAGCGCTCTTTTGCGGGAAAAGGAAA
>JAFGWW010000398.1 GCA_016936955.1 Planctomycetota bacterium
CGAGAGCGCAGGGCTTGATACGGTCTTCCTGATCGCCCCGACCTCGACGCCCGAACGTCTTGCCAAGGTCGGGCGCGAGAGCCGCGGGTTCGTCTATGCCGTGAGCCTCACCGGTGTAACCGGCGAGCGCAATTCATTGCCGCCCGAACTCGGCGATTTTATCAAGCGCGCGCGTGAGCATATCAGCCTGCCGATCTGCGTCGGCTTCGGTATCTCGACTCCGGAGATGGCCGAAGGCGTGGCTAAGGTCGCCGACGGCGTTATCGTGGGCAGTGCCATAGTCAAGATCATCGCCGCCCCAGGCGAGAACGGCGACCCGGTTCCCGGAGTTGCCGCTTTCGTCGAATCGATGGCTTCGGTTCTTTAGACAAGGCCGGAGAAATTAATGGACGATATATTCAGGGAATGCACCTGCGGCAAGGTCTGGACGACGAGGGATGAATTCCTCTCCGATCCTGATATCAGCATAATCGGTTATCAGGCAAGGCTTGAATCCATAACTGAGGGGATCTTCCTTTTCAACCACCTGCCGGAAGACGGTTCCTGCTCCTCAACAATAGCCTTCTATGTCGCCGATTTTGAAGATCTCTCCAGGAATGTTTATGAAACCTCAAGCTACGGAAGCTCAGAGTGTGAGGGGCACTGCCTGCGGATGGAAGATCTGGAACGGTGCAATGCGCACTGTTCGAATGCTTACATCCGCGAGATCGCGGTCAGAATAAAAGAGTGGAAGAAGTTACAGGGGTAAGTCTGGATATTCGTTCTTGCTGGAATCATGACTGGAAGAGGAGATGACGATGAGAGGGAAGACCTATAGTCTTCTATTGTCATTGATTGTTTTGTCGGCTGCATCATGTCAATCCGTTACGACAGCAAAAAGCATGGGAGACGATAAGATGAACCCGCCGATGTACACCGACATGAAGGAAACCCAGTTTATCAAGTGGAATCTGGAGTATACCGAAACTTATCTGCTGGAAACCATGAAGTCAATCCCTGACGATAAATTTCTGGTTCCTCCCAGAGATGGAATGGAGCCCCCTGCAATTATTTTTGCCAATTGCATAATCAAGGAAGCAATCCACACGCAGGGATTCAATCAGGGTAAGATCGAGATCCCGGAACAATTCAAATGCCTGTTGCCCTGGCAGGGTGCTGCTGCAGAAGAAAAGATCAAGGCTGTATCCAACCGAGAGGAATTGACCAAGCTTTTCAAGCAGGTGAGAGCCGCAACTTATGCCTATCTGGATTCGCTCAGCGACGGCGATCTCAAAAAGGTTCCGGCCAAAAGCATTCTCAAGGACGGCGACCCTAATCGTGGCAATCCAGTAAGGGAAGCTTTTGTCATGTCAATCTACACGCAAAACGTGACCTGGGGAAAGCTGATCGCGATCAAGGAAATGCTTGGCTTGCCACCAACCGAACCGGAAACATGGCAGAAATAAGTGGGCGCGCTCCGTGAATATCGAGCAAACGTCTTTGATCTTCGGTATTACTTCCCTATGCAGAAGCGGGAGAAGATGGCTTCGAGAGCTTCTTCCGCGTAGCCTTCGCCGAGGGTGCGGCTGAGGCACTGGTGGGTCTGCCTGAGTTCTTCCGAAACAATCTCGAATCCGCAACCTTCACGCATAAGCTTTTTCGCCTTGTCGCAGAATCCGGCCGCTTTTTCCAGTTCCGCCGCCTCGCGGGCGCTGATCCTTCCGCCGTGGGAAACGTCCATATCGCCGAGGGCGGCCCGGAGCAGGGCTTTCTTCACCTCCCCGATGCCTTCACCGCCAAGCGCGGATATTTTAAGGGTCTCTGTTTCCATCCCCGATTTTTCATTTAAGAGCTTGATGAGTTGCGCCTCTTCCGCCCGCGCGGGCAGGTCGGACTTGTTGAGGATAAGCAGGGTCTTGCCGTGGGGAAGGTTGGAGATGAATGCTGTAAGCTCCTCCCCGATTTCTTCCGAGCCGTCAACGACCATGCAGATCAGGGCACTCGACTTGACATAATCGGTGGAGCGCCGCGAAGCCTCGCGCCCGAGAGGATCGCCTTCGGGGTCGTAGCCCGGCGTGTCCTCGAAAATGAAGTGTATATTCTCCAGCACGACGTCAGCCGCAACGCGGTCGCGCGTGGTCGAGGCCTGGGGGGAGACGATGGATATTTCTTTCTCCGCGAGGGCGTTAATGAGCGAGCTTTTCCCTGCATTGGTGAGGCCGGCGAAAGTTATGCGCACGCCTTCGCGGTCGGGGCGGTGGGCCGAAGCTTTTTTCGAGAGGTCGCGGCAGTCAGCGGCAAGTCTGCCGAGATTCTCCGCTATCCCTTCCGACGCGTCTTCGTCAATCTCCTCCTCCTCGAAATCAAGGGACGCCTCGATGCTGGCGATAATGTGGACAAGCTGGTCGCGCCACTGGCCGATCTCGCTGTCGATGGAGTGGGTAAGCCTGCCGAGGGCGGCTTTGCGCTCCCCCTCGTTCTCGGCCGAGACGAGGCGCTCCACCGCCTCCGCCTGCCCGAGGTCGA
>JAFGWW010000399.1 GCA_016936955.1 Planctomycetota bacterium
GTGCACGATCACGGCGGCGGGGAGGGCGAGGCCGTCGGAGATTATCCAGGCCACCGTCTTGTCCCAGTCGATATCTTCGGCAAGCATGCTCATATCGACCGCCCACTGGAGGCGCAGCGACGGCAGGTGGCTGGCGATGTTAGAGATTATCTGCAAAAAGCAAGCCTCGCGCTTGGGAAAGACTACCGCGTCCCCATCGTTAAGCGTTTCGCTCTCCGACCACATGCGCGTCTTCGACAGCCGCCGGGGATAGACGTGCGAGACTCTGTTGTAGAGGTGAATGTGCAGGTGGGGCCAGTTTTTTCCAGGAAGCCTGATCCTTATCGAGTCTTCGAAAATGAGGCTCTCCCTGATTCCGTATCTCGGGCTTGCAAGCGCAGCTCCGGCCTCGAGCAGGGCGTTTACAATCTCCAACTCCTTTGACGGTTCGGCCATGGAGTCGATATCGCTGTTGGTTCTGCAATGAGGGGATGGGTAATAGTGCCACGAAAGGGCGGAACCTTGGATCAACATCAGTTTATGGCCGGATTTTTCAAGCGTTTCGTTGATCCATTTGAGCGCCGATTCGAGCTGGGTGCTCATGAGGATGCTCTGCATCTCAATCGCTTCGGCGTCGGGAGGAAGAAGTTCAGACCACGCGATATCCGCTTCGCGCAGGTTGTGTATTATCATGGGGAGGAGCGGGCGTTCGTCGTGGCTGAACCGCGCGGCTTCCCCGGAGTCCTCAAGGTCTTCCAAAGCTTCCTGAAGGCCGAGGCAGAGCTGGATCAGGTCGCGTTCGCGAAGAAGACGCCCGGAGGTTACCGGCAGGTAGGTGATGCTCTTCTCCGGATTGAGGGCGTTCATAGATTTGGCGATCATGGAGGAAACCTTCGAGGTGAAGGTCTGCCTTTCGAGCGAGGTTCCGGCCCATCCGCCCGGATAAAGATCCTTCCCGTTTCTGGTTACCGCCACAACCCGCGCAGCGATATTCTCCGCCTCGACCGGAGGGTCGGGCAGGGGGCATGCGTCGCCGTGGAATATGTAATTGCCGTTCTGGTCAATTTTCTTGAGGCGGCTGATAACCATTCCCGTGCCGCCAGTGGGGAGATTTGCAAAGTAGAGGGTAACTGCGCCAAGCTTGAGTTGCTCGGGGATTACCGGCTCAATGGTTATCCGGTCGCCACTCTCGACAACAGGGCTCATCGAGCTTGCCTGAGCGATGAAGGAGGCTTTCTTGCCCTCCTTGAGCAGATCGCTTACCAGCTCTAGCAGAAGGTCGTCGTGAATGATGTTTGGGGTATTTCTTCCCATGTGGCAACAGCGCTTTCGTGAGTCTGTAATACGAGGATTTTAGTACAAATCACGCCCTTCGTCCATTCGTAAAATGAATATCTTTATCATCTTTTCGAGGCAATTTTGTCATAGAAATCGGCATTTTAAGAGGCAGAGAGCAATGTTTACACTATCCCTGCCTTCTCGATACATGGGCGTAAAGCGGCCTAAGTCATTTATGAGGCTCAGGGAAGACGGGACGGTAAGGTTCGCTCAACACGGGGCGGGATTCGGAGAGTGGGATCTGTCCTGAGCTGGCAATCTTGCCGGTGTCTGGTGCCTTGCCCTCGCCGTCGCTCTTTTCAGGCATGTCACCGTTGCTGTTGTTTTCGGTGGTTACGGCGGCGCGGGGGGCGGTTTTGTTTTCCTCGGAAGCGACGGGTAGTATTATTCCGCTGGAGGCAAGGCTCCACAACGAGCGGTTGATGTCGGTAAGCTCGTGGTCTTTTGCGAAATTCCACGTTACTTCGCGGGGTATGTTCCTGAACCCGTAGGTTGCCCCGGCAAGGCACTTGAGAAACCATTTCGAGCGGGTGTCCTTGAGCATTTTTTCACCAGCCGAGACTGTCTCGGCAAAGCTCTTGTTCCTGCTCCAGATATATAATGTGCGGAGAAGTCGCCCGGAGACTTTTTCCTCGGGCGGGAGCTTGCGCCAGTCCTCGACGCGCGCGACAGTGATTGCATAAGAGAGCTCCTTGTTGCCTATCGCACCCGCCGCAGCCTCGAGAAGATCTTTCCTGTCGCTCCAACCGTATAGAAGCCCGCTCAGGATGGTGTATGCCGCGTGCCCTGCATCCCGCGCATTCAGGTCGTCGTCAGCCCTAAATGCAAGCGACCTTACCGCGTTCACCCCGTTGGGTGTGTATTCCGGGTATGAGAGGCTTACCGCGACAGTTGTTAGAAGAGCGTCCGGCTTGGCGGTGCAGTCATTGGCCTTTAGAGCGTCTGCTTCACGGTCGGCGGTCTGGAGTTGCCGGAAAACTTTGGCAACCTTTTCCTTATTCATGTCATCAATGCCGAATATCCTGTCGCCTTCGGCCGGGACATATCCGCCCTGAAAAGAAAGGGACTTGCAGATTGCCTTGAGGGTTTGGTGGGCAGGGGTGTTAATATACGAATATTCTGCACTCTCCTTTTTGCTACCCCCGCACAGAAGCATTATCATCAGGGCACGGTGGCGCGAGACGGAAAGCGTGCCGTCCTCTTCAGCCGCACACATCCCGCGCGGGGCAATAATAATTGCCGCGAAAGCGAACCACGCAAGAATGAATTGGCTGGTGCTATGCATCAAATTTAATTACTCCGAGATAAGGCAGACCTTAATCTTATCCGAATAAAGTTGACAAATCAAGGGCGTATTGTTCTTGCCGAGTTCGGCATATGCGGTGGTGGCGTATCGGCCAGATTTCACGCAATCCCTGATCCGAATTGGCCTTACCGACACGGTTGTCAGCTTTTTTACTTGCGAATAAGCGGTCTCTGTGTTATTCAGAACAGTATGGAATAGTCAAAGGGAGAGGGCGTAATGAAAGACGCCGGGAAGATTAACGAGCCTTATATGAGTGACGTCCCCCCGGATGTGCCTCGCCTTACCCTTTTCGAGGAAGCCATCAAAGAGGCCCACCGTCATAAATGGATCGAATCCGAGAAGGCGGGCAGGGACCTTGGCGACAGCATAATTCGCGAGTGGCACAAGGATTACTGGCGCACATTCTGTCGCGAACGCTGGATCGAACACCTCCAGGGAGTTAACTTCTGGGTCGAGCTTGATAACGACGACTTCGGCCTTCTGAACCGTAAATTCCACGATAATACCTCACTGGTAAACCGCATCGTCGACATGCTCAAGAGCGGCGGCGAAAACCTTGACGTTATCCAGTGGGCAGTCGAGCACGACGAGAATGTTGATGAAGTTATCGAGGTGCTTAAAATTCTTGATATTAACTCCCGCCGTCTGGCTCCTGCGATCGCGATTGACGAGCAGGAATTTGTGGACGGGATGAAAGCGCGGCATAACCCCCGCGCCCTTGTTGTCGACGACGACGCCGACACCCGCGAAATGCTCTACGGCCTCTTCGCCACCGAGGGTATGGAGTGCATCGCGGTCGAGAGTGGGGAGGAAGCGCTAGAGGAGGTGCAGAACCGGCGGTTCGACCTCTTCCTCGTTGATATCATGCTGCCCGGAAAGCACGGCGCGGAGGTTGCCTGGTATCTTCACCGCCACGGGGTTACCGCCCCCATTCTCGCCATCAGCGCGGTTCTCGATGCGTGGAATGAGGATGACCTCTATGACTGCGGATTTACCCAGCTCATGGGTAAGCCCTTCGATCTCGAAAAGCTGCGCAAAGTAGCCCAGAAGGTCGTCGCCGAGGTTCACGAAAACTGAGTCTGTTCTGCCCGGTGACATTAACGATTACCTGCCAATGAAAAAAGCCGCAAGCGATGCGGCCTTTTTTTATGCGTTATGTTTTTGTTCAGGTGAAGCTTACTGGTCTTTAAGGTCGTAAACCTTGACCTTGAGAACCTTGCGTCCCCACTGCCGCGCCTGCCAGTGATAATTCATGCGCAGGTCGATATGGATCATTCCCTTTGTGCGCCATACCCTGCGCATCGCGCCGCCCGTGTCGTCAACGCTGGCGTAACCGTATCCGGGAACGAAGACGTAAGTGCCGTAAGGAATTGCGCTCGGGTCGGCCGCGAGTCCGCGGGTCCAGGCCGAGGTGCCGGTTGAGGTTCTGCCGTTGGCATGGGAGCCGCAGCA
>JAFGWW010000400.1 GCA_016936955.1 Planctomycetota bacterium
ATATAAATTATATATTTGAGTGTGCCTGCCAACACGCATTCAGGTTGCAACTACAAGTCATTGTTATGCATCAGGTTAATAATTTACCGATAAATGTATCACGGTATATTTCTATTACAAATTTATACACTCCACAGCTATAAAATATGATCAAGCCATACCCGACGAGATTCAGGCGAATGGTCGAATAGGTGAAAAGAAAGCCGCATGGTGAAAGAGATACCGGCTGCATCAATTAAAGAGCAAGCCTGATGGTTAGCCGCGGCTTGATTACTTCCCGCCACCATTGCCATTTAGGCATACGGGGCCATGTAGAGCTCACTACAGCCTTTGCTCTCCTTTTACTCTTCATTGCGTAACCCCTCCCGCACAAGCGCCAGTATGGTTGGCTCTGCGGAAGTGAAGACGAGGCGAAAACGGGTGCCCAGCGGTTGCCCCAGCGGGAGTGCGCTTGTAAGTGGTTGGTGCGAGGCCATTTCGGACGAGCGATTTCGATTCCCCCTTCCTCCACCACTATTATTTTACCGCAAACTTTTATTAATATTGAGGTTGCGGCTTTATATTACCCTACCATTTATGCTCTCGTGCACGCCGTGAACACGTTTCGTCATAGACAAGACAGGAGAAGCGACGTCTTCGGCCAGCTTGTGCGTCCGCTCATTCCTGACGTTTGCATGGCCATGATGTAATTTCCAATCCGCTTCGTCACGTCTCCACTTTGTATCCATGCAGAGTTTGGATGCAGATATTATCCTCATGCCCTGATGTGCACTTTTTATTGGTCTGCTGATGGCTAGGGGGAACCAAGAATAACGCGGTCACAGTTAGGCATTTTTCACCCTGAAAGTATTGACTTGCATAGGAAAAGGCATAATATTTTCACATATAAAAGATTCGCGGTTTTCCGCAAAGTTGGCGGTCAACCACTAAGCTGCTCCTATAATGGAGCGCGTTTTATTTGCCGACATGATTCCCGAAGGCGATTGTGTTTTTTCGTTGAGTAAGTCATCAGCATCGGCACTCGAATTATGCTGCGAAGGGAAGTAATGAAGGCTGTAATACTATGCGGAGGTCAGGGAACACGCATACGTGATGTGAGCGAACACATCCCCAAACCTCTGCTGCCCATTGGCGAGCGGCCCATCCTGTGGCATATCATGAAACTCCTTTCATGTCAGGGAGTAAACGAGTTCATCCTCTGCCTAGGCTATAAGGGGCAGATGATACGTGAGTATTTCCTTCATTACCATACATATACCACAGACATAACCCTTGACCTCGCCCATCCGGAAAAGGTTACCTGTCACCACAACCACGATGAATCCGACTGGAAAATAACCCTTGCCGACACGGGGCTTGAGACACAGACTGCCGGTCGTCTATGGAAGGTGAGGAAGTATCTCGAGGGTGAGACGAATTTCATACTTACCTATGGCGACGGCGTCGCCGACATATCAGTGTCGGAATTGGCGCAAAAGCATGCCGAGTCAGGGAAGATTGCCACCCTGACAGCAGTGCGCGCCCCGAGCAGGTTTGGTGAACTTCACGTTGACGATGGCGAACTTCTCAGCTTTGACGAAAAGCCAACTGTAAGCCAGGGATATATCAACGGCGGGTTCATGATGTTCGACAACCAGCGCCTGTGGAATGATTTTCCGTCGGCTGACAACGCAATACTTGAAAAAGACGCTTTATGCTCATTAGCCAAGCTCAATGAACTTGGCGCTTATCTTCATGAAGGGTTCTGGCACTGCATGGACAGTATGCGTGAGTATACAGCGCTGAACACACTTTGGCAGCAAGGGGATGCTCCGTGGAAGAACTGGTAACATCCTCATTCGGAGGTTTTTATAGCGGGAAGCGGGTTCTGGTTACCGGGCACAGCGGATTCAAGGGAAGCTGGCTGTGGCTGTGGCTGAAGTCGCTGGGCGCTGAACTTCTCGGCCTTTCCCTCGAACCACCCTTCTCCCCTTCCCTCTTCGCCAAGGCAGAACTGGCCAAGGATGAATCGCAACAAGAGCTTGACATACGCGACCGCGACGCCCTCAATAAGGCAGTTGCTGGCTTTCAACCCGAGGTTGTCCTGCATCTTGCCGCGCAAAGCCTGGTTCGTACGTCATATGATAATCCGGTCGATACATTCTCCACAAACCTGATGGGACTTGTCAATATTTGCGATGCCGTCCGCGCAACCGAATCAGTACGCTCTTTCGTCTTCGTAAGCTCGGATAAGTGTTATGAAAACAAGGAATGGGTTTGGGCATACCGCGAGAATGACCCCTTCGGCGGCTCTGACCCGTACAGCGCCTCAAAAGGCGCAGGCGAAATAGTCTTTGAGTCCTTCTGCCGTTCCTTTTTCCGGCTCCGGGAAAGTCTTGGCGCAGCCTCGGCAAGAGCGGGTAATGTCATTGGCGGCGGGGACTGGTCGCAGGACAGGATTGTCCCTGACTGCATTCGCGCCCTCTCCAACGATCAGCAGATAGTGGTTCGCAACCCCGGCCATACACGCCCATGGCAATATGTGCTTGAGCCATTGAGCGGTTACCTTTGGCTCGCAGCGGAACTCGCCAATGACACCAAAGCCTACACTGGGGGATGGAATTTTTCACCGTCAGTGCAGCCTGCCCCGGTTAGTGAACTGGTTGAAGAAGTCGTTAAGGCATGGGGCTCCGGTTCATGGCTTGATGCCTCGCAAAAGCAGACTGGCTCCCCGAAAGAAGCAAAGGCCCTGCGTCTTGCGAATGAAAAGGCCGAAAACATACTGAGCTGGAGAACGGCACTCGATTTCCGCGAAACCATCAAGTACACGACAGATGATTACCGCGCCTTTATAAACAATAGCGGAGTTGAGTTGCGAGAGATAGCAACCAGTCGCATTAAAACCTATACTGAAGCGGCCGCTGCGCAAGGCATTGCGTGGGCGATCGGCGCTTAGTAAAGCAGGCTTGATCTACCGATTTAAGCGAGACAGGTATACGATAAGATGAATGATTCAGCAACAAAGAGAAAAACGATATCAATCGTGATTCCCGCATATAACGAATATGAAGTCATTGACGAACTGGGCGTGCAACTGGCGTCCCTTATGGATCGGCATCCCCAATACGACTTTGAAGCCATAATTGTCGAGAACGGCTCATTCGACAACTCGATTGAAAAACTGAGATCACTTCATGAGCGTGACAGACGGTTCAAGGTTGTCCGACTCTCCCGCAACTTCACGGCTGACGGCGGCGTTTGCGCCGGTTTGAGGCATGCCACGGGAGATTGTGCCATTCTGATGGACGCGGACCTGCAGGATCCACCGGAGGTAGTCGACAAATTTATCGAACGCTGGGAAGCCGGCATTGACGTGGTCTACGGGATTATCCGCAGTCGTGAAGCCGTTTCCGGCTTACGTCACATAGGCAATCGTATTTTCTACTGGCTGGTCAACCGCGTCAGCGATGGCATGATTCCGGAAAACGTCACAGCCTTTCGTCTTATGGATCGCAAGGTTTATGAAGTAATCAACGACATGCCCGAGACAAACCGCTTCACCCGCGGCCTGTGTTCATGGACAGGATTCACTCAGGAAGGCGTCGAATTCGACAGGCGCGACCGCTTCGCTGGCAAAGCCAAAGCCGGGTTCCTTGAGGTACTCAAAGAGGGCTTCGATGCGCTGGTCAGCTTCAGTTTTGTACCCCTCAAAATTATTGGCATGCTGGGACTGAGCCTGAGCATAATCTGCCTGCTCCTTCTGGTGGTGGATGTTCTCCTCGCGCTCTTTTATAATCGCGGCGTCAGCGGTATTGAAACTGTGATTGTGCTGATGATGTTCATGTTCAGTTTTGTTTTTCTCTCGCTCGGCATTATGGGCGAGTATTTAGGGCGTATTTTTGATGAGGTCAAACATCGCCCGAACTACATTGTCCGTGAACGTTACGGGTTTGATGCCCACGCTCCGGATGCTTCCAACAACAACAGGGAGTAAACTCATGAAACGAGAACGCATTCATTCTGCTGGCCCATCAATCACAGAAGCCGAGGTAGCCGCCGTCACCGATGCGGCGCGCAACGGCTGGTACTCAAACTTCCGTGACTGCCTAACCGCGTTCGAAAAAGAATTCTGCGAATATACCGGCGCAAAATACGCCATTGCAACAAGCAGCTGCACCACCGCACTCCACCTTGGAGCGGCGGCGCTGGGACTTGGCGAAGGCGACGAGGTAATCGTCCCAGACATGACGTGGATCGCTACAGTCAGCGCCCTGATGTATGAAGGTGTAAAGCCGGTATTTGTCGATATCGATCCTGATTCATGGACAATCGACCCGGATAAAATACGCGCGGCAATAACCCCACGCACAAAAGCCATTGTACCCGTTGACATGTACGGCCATCCCAGCGACTATGATGCCATACGCAAGATTTGCGACGAGTTCGGGCTTATCCTTTATGCCGACTCGGCACCTGCCGTCGGCTCTCTGTACAAGGGCAAGTCCACGGCAATGTACGCAGACGCCGCCTGCTACTCATTCCAGGGAGCAAAGATGATGGCTACCGGCGAGGGCGGAATATTCGTGACAAACAACGAGGAGCTTTTCAAGAGAGCTGAGTTCCTAGTCGATGACGGCCGCGACGAATCTGAGCGCACTTTCTGGATCAAGGAAATTGGCTTCCACTACCGCATGGCCAACCTTCTCGCCGCCCTCGGCCGCGCCCAGCTTGCGCGGATCGAGGAACTGGTCGAGATCAAGCGCAACCAGTATCGCATGTATCACGAACGCCTTGGTTCCATCCCCGGCATCAAGATGTTCCTCGAAAAGGATGGCTGCCGCGTAAACAGCGCTTATCCGTCAATGGTGCTGGAAGGTGAATTCGCTACGGACCGCGACGGGCTTCGCAAGGAACTTCGCGCCCGCAAGATCGACACGCGCCCGACCTTCCCCCACGTTAGCGCATACCCCATGTTCGAAACCGTGGACAGCAAGGTGGCCAAGCATATTGCGACCAACGGCATCAACCTGCCGACCCCGGCATATATCGATGAAGAAGATGCCGACTTAATCTGTGACAATATCAAGGATATTCTAGGCGTATAGCCTACTCCATCTTGAAAGGAAGTACCCATGCGTTGCATTATATGCGGATCAGAAAATGTCAATGAGCTTTTCCTGCTGAAAGACGGGCCTCGTTACGCCCAGAAGTTGCTTGACTCACCCGATCCCAAACAGGGACCGAGAGTCGATGTACACCTCTTCAAATGCGCAGACTGCCATATGGTGCAGATCGACCCGGATTCGCTTGAGCATGACGAATACTGGGAAGATTACCTCATGAGCCGCGCCTGCACCGAACTGTATGTGAAATACGACAACGAAATCGCCAGTCTTATGACCGGACGCTACAGCCTTGTCGGCAAGGATGTGGTAGAGATCGGCTGCGGCGACGGATTTTTCGCGGATCTCATGAACAAGCGCGGCTGCCGCATGACCGCCATCGAGCCCTCAGCCACCGCCTGCCGCATAGCCTCCGAAGCCGGCGTAAAATGCATCAACGCTTTCCTTGATGACGATATCACCAAGCATTGCGACCAGAAATTTGACGGTTTCGTCTCGAAGCAGGTCATGGACCTTGTGAAAGATCCCCCCAGTTTTATCCGCAACCTCGGCAAGCTTCTCAACCCCGGCGCGATCGGGCTTATTGACGTTCCGTCTTGGACAAAGACAATCCGCGAGCACCGTTATTTTGATGTCCTCCCCGACCGGGTTGGTTACTATACGGCCGAAACCCTTACCGACCTGATGGAGCGCAGCGGCTTTCACGTTCTTGAAAGTTTCCATGGTGCTGAAGACGAATATGTCGGAATTATCGCCGTCTGGGAAGGCGAGGTAAACGGAATTGAAAAGACATTCTGCCGTGATTTTGAACGCTTCAATCAGGAATTCACTTCATTGATGAAGCAGATGAATGACGCTGGTAAATCCGTCGCCGCCTGGGGTGCTGGCGCCAAGGGCGTAACCATCTTCTCCTTCACCGGAATGAACAAGGATACGATCAAATACGTGATCGACAAAGACCCGCACAAGGCAGGCAAGTATCTCCCCGGGAGCCTTCTTCCGGTCATGCAGCCGGATATGCTGCAGAAAGAGCCGGTTGACGCGCTCATTATCACCGCCGCAATGTTCTACAAGGAAATCGTGCGCGACCTGGTGAAGAACAAAAACTACACCGGCGACGTCATACTCCTCAGCCCAACGGTCCGCGTCCTGTCTCAGGATGAGATCAAGGCAATCATTGCCGATGAGTGAGAGCCAAGCTGCGTTCGGACCAGAAGACTTTATCGAGATCCCCTGCCCTGCTTGCGGCAGCAGGGGTTTTCGTGAAGTCTTCCCGGCCAGATTCAGCGACATGAACGGCGCTTTCGATTATTTGCATGAAGAAGACATGCACTACCGTGTCGTCACATGCAACAACTGCGGACAGGTATATTCAAATCCTATCCTCACCCCGGAAACGGTTGAGGAGCTTTATCGCAATTGCGACCATGGCGACATAA
>JAFGWW010000401.1 GCA_016936955.1 Planctomycetota bacterium
AAGCCCGATCCCGGCGAGAAAGGCAAGGTGATTATCGTCGATATCGAGAGCGGCGAGACGCGCGTCGTGGCCGAGACCTGCGGGTGGGAGCCGCAGATGGGGGCTAACCTTAACTGGGGCGCAAGCGATAATGAGCTTTTCTTCAACGATGTGGACACCTCAAGCTGGACGCCTTTTGCGTGGAAGCTTGATTTCCTGAGTGGCAGCAAAGACCGCATGGAAGGAACGGTTTATCACGCCTCCCCCGACGGGCGCTGGCTCATCTCGTCCAACCTTCGTCTGAACCGCAAAACCCAGCCCGGCTATGGGGTCTGCGTGCCGGATGAAACCGCGGGGCGCAATATCGGCCCGGTCGAGGACGACGGCTTTTACCTGACCGACACCGCGACCGGCAAGGTAAGGATGATCGCTTCGATCAAGGAAATGATAGAAAAGGCCAATCCGAAAATTAAACTCGACAATCCGGAGTCTTACGAAATCTACGGATTCCACAGCAAGTTCAACCCCCAGAGCGACCGGCTCATGCTCAGCCTTCGCGCCTTTCCCGCATTGGAAGAACCCCGCTGGAACATGTTTGCCATCAACCATGACGACGTGCGCTTTGCGTGGGTTACGATGAAGCTCGACGGCAGCGAGATGCACTGCGCCGTGGGCCCCGAAGAGTGGGAGAAGAAAGGGCATCACGCCACATGGTTCCCCGACGGCAAACGCATCTCGATGAACCTCAATATCGACCGCGAGATTTTGCGGTTCGTCCAGGTTAATTATGACGGCACCGGTTTGGGCAAGATTCTCGACAACGTGCAGGGCTCGGGCCACCCCACCATCGCGCCTGACGGCGCCCATATTCTGACCGATACCTACACCCGGGAAAGCGTCTTCGGCGACGGCACTATTCCCCTGCGCTGGGTCGACCTCGCAACCGGCGAAGAGGAAGCAATCGTCCGCATCCGCACCGCCACCCCATACAAGGATTCTGTCCTCCGCGTCGACCCCCACCCCGCATGGGATCGCACCGGTCGCTATGTGGTTTTCAACGCCTTCGTGGGCGGCACGCGCAAGGTTTATATAATGGATATGAAGAGCCTGCTCCGGGCGTGACAACGATTGCTGCGAGGCAGATTCATTTTATCAACCCCGGCCTGTCGCGTCGGGGTTGATTTGTTTTTGCCTGTATATACAATTATTCTGTCTGGCTTATCATTTCTGGCAGTTCGTCCGTACGGGGATTTAAACATGATTTTATCCATTCTTGAAGGCGTATGCACTATCCTGTTTCTCGTGACTGTTCTCATTTTAATCACCGTACCCTTATCGCTGAACAGGTTGAAAAGCAGACGCGAAGAGATAGAAGATGCTTTTGTGCGGATAAATGAGAATCAGTTGCCGCCGGATCTGGCGGAGTATATCCATAACGCAAACTGGAAGGGTCATGAAGCTTACGATTTCTTTGGCGCCTTCTCATATGATGTAGCGAAAATGATTCTCTGGAAGCACAGGGAGCTTGATAAAACTTTCGCCGTGATCAAGGCAGGGAAAATCCATGTAGGATATGAAACATATTTTGATGACGGCACTTATCTTAATACCAGCGCAAGTGGCGACACCACCTTCTTTCCTCCGATGGAAGGGCAGTATAAGGAATCCTTTCCGGGTGCTTCAAGCGAAGAGCTTTTCGAAAAGCATGAAGAATCTATCAAATTCCTGCGGCAGACCAAGGGCTGCAACATAAGGAAAATGAAAGAAGGTGAAGACTTTCTTGAGAGGATGATAAAAGACGAAAAGGCGCAACTGGAACATGTCTGCTCCATCCCCCTTTTCCAGTTCCGTGGTATATACTGGTTTTTCGTTACCCGCGTAGTGAGAAGAAACGTTTCCATAAAGGAGCAGTTTGAGCGCGGTCTTCTGCGCTAAGATTCCACTACGCCTGCTTCAACCCCTCCGATGCCGATTGCAGGCTTCCGCATTCTGTCATTCTGAACGAAGTGAAGAATCTTGGTACTGGTGTTATGAAAGTATAAACCAGTAAAACGAGGTCCTTCGCGTCGCTCATGATGACAGCATCTCTACAGAGCACATTCCCGCCAGAATAGAGGCCAGACCACAAAATATCTTGACTTATACCCATATTGGTATATATTAAGAATTAGCAAATTGCACACCCACCTGGGTTGTGATGCTGGGAGATGAAAGGGGCTGGTTATGGGTATTCTGAAAACCGGGCGGCGGCGTTTCGGGTTTACGCTGGTCGAGTTGCTGGTGGTGATTGCCGTCATAACGGTGCTGGCGGCGATGCTTATGCCTGCCTTGCAGAAAGCCCTCGATTCGGCCCGGCTTGTGGCGTGCATGAGCAATCTCAAGCAGGTTTATCTCTCCTGCGCCAGTTATGGGGAGGAGAACAAAGGCTACGCTTATGAATTTATGGGCAGCGAGAGGTTCAACGTTTCCCATCATGTCGACCCCCACCGCCGTCAGCTCGGAACGCTGATCGAAGCTGAGGTCATAACCGATCCCGGAATTCTGTACTGCCCCGCAGCCGAGGTGGTGACGGGATGGAACCGTCCCCAACCGTCGAACGTGAACGGCAAGAGCCCCCACCAGCTTTTCGATGCGAAAAACGACGCCATATGCGCTTATTCCACAATCGGGCTTGCCGGGCGGATTTATTACAGCAAGCGCGGCGGGGTGTGGGGCAATTACAACGGTTTCAAACTACGGAGCCTCCCGAGCGATTACGGCCTTGTGAGCGATGCAATTCTTTTTGCAAAGTGGGACAGCTACCGGCCGAATCATAAATTGAAATATAACCACGTTAATGCCGACGGTGCGGGCCGCACCTGGCGGGATGATGGTGATCTTGTCTATAACTGCAATCCGCCAAGCCTTTCTCCCGGCACGGCAAGCAGGGTCGACACGGGACAGACCATGCGCAGCACGGAGGTTGTGTACGAAGTATTCAACAACCGCCTCGACACTGCCGCGCTGATTCCGTAATTTACGCCTGAATCTCAAACTGGTTCTATAGGGCTGTTCTTCTTAAAAGGAGAGCCCTGATTATGCTTTGATATAAAATTCTCCTGAATGCAAAAATACTGCATTAAGGCGTCTGAAAAAGTGAATGATCGACGCCATATCATGACATAGGCTTCAGTATGGTAGCGCATTAGTTGAAACTGAAGAGAGCCGTATAACTCTGGGGGAGCCAGAAACAATGGAAAGCATAGAAGCATCAGGGGTACAGGAAAAGGCATTGCGGCGCGGGCAATGGTTATTCCGGTGGCGGAGCATTTTCCCTCTCGTTCTGGTACCATTCCTGATTTATGCCCTCACCTTCGGCGAGATAATGGAGAGCGAATACGGGGAAAGGTTTGAGGAAAACCTGCATATCATTTGCGCCCTGATTGCGCTGGCGGGGCTCTTTGTGCGCGGCTTTACAATCGGCTATACCCCTTCCGGCACTTCGGGGCGGAACGTACGGAAGCAGCAGGCCAGCGTTCTCAACACCACCGGTATCTATTCAATTACCAGAAATCCGCTCTACCTCGGAAACTTCCTGATCTGGCTCGGCATCCTGATCTTTACGCAGAATCTGATTGTCGTTGCGGTGGGCTGCCTTTTCTTTTTCCTGGTTTACAGGAAGATCATAAAGGCGGAAGAGAGTTTTCTGGAATCCACCTTTGGCGAAGAATATACGTTA
This sequence comes from Planctomycetota bacterium, assembly GCA_016936955.1. GTDB lineage: Bacteria > Planctomycetota > SZUA-567 > SZUA-567 > SZUA-567 > JAFGWW01. The sequence goes on from JAFGWW010000401.1 coordinate 3,698, forward strand.
TGGCGTGAAAAGACCCCCTGCATCATCCCTGGCTTCGGCCTGTGGCGCGCGCCGGACCGCAAATTCTCGTGGCAGCGTCTCCTGCGGCGTGAATATGCAAGCATCTTCGCGACCATCTTCACCTTCTGCATTATCGAAATCTTTCAGGAGAGTTTCGAGCATGGAGAACTGTCGGTAAGCACGGAAAGCATCTGCTGGTTCGCTATCGGCGGGGTCTTTTATCTTGCCGTGAGGCAGGCGAAGAAGATGAAACTGCTCAGGTAAAGGCTTTCCTGCCAGAATCAGCGTCGGAATTATCAGAAAGCCTCTCCGTACAATTTTGTATGCATAACAAAGCTGTTTGCGCCAGCCGTATTTTTCCTGCAAAAGCCTTCATAAAGCGCAAATTAACCACATATCCGTAGCAAAACAGCAGCTTCATACATATCCGTATTACAAAAATGTCTAGCATACCCTTCGGAAATATTTTTTAAATTCCATTATAACAAGACTTTATCGCCTGATTTCCCTTATTGTCACTTTTTTCTTGGCATGGCTGTTGCAAAAGGAAGAGTGCTCTCCTTCGGGAGGGCGAGTGGATAATTTGGAGTGGCTGGGGAGGCTGGGGAACATCCTCCCGTGGCTGGGAAATCCAAAAATCTTGACTGATACATGAACTCCTGCACGGAGTAACGCGCAGCCATTAACGGTTTGTATGGCTATGCGGCGGTGGACGCACTGTTGCGCCCGTTATTTCCAGGCCGGGTTTCTGTTTGGGTGAGCTCCCGATATTGACGGAGTGGCTGGGGAAAGTCGCTTTGTTTTTAGGAGAGATCAAGTGAGAAACGTTCTTATTGCAATTTCAGCGTTCGTGCTGATCGGCATTGCAGGCCATGCTTTTGCCGAAGATGTTGCGCCAAGCGTTACGGCCGCTGTCAGCGAAGTTTCCAATGTGGCGGACGCCGCAGCCGCAGTGGTTGCAGAGCCCAAGAGCTCGGAAGTTCTGTTTACCGTCAACAACCTCTGGGTGTTGATCGCCGCATTTCTTGTCTTCATGATGCACCTGGGTTTCGCCACTCTTGAGTCCGGTCTGACCCGTGCGAAAAACACCTGCAACATTCTTTTCAAGAACACGGCCATCGTCGCTATCGGCCTGCTGACCTACGCGATCATCGGGTTCAACCTCATGTATCCCGACTGGGCCGACAGCATCATCAACGGCTGGGTTGCGGGGATCAAGTTCGGCATCAATCCCGGCGACGCGGGCCAGACCTCGGCTTATAACGGCGCGTTCACCTATTACACCGACTTCATCTTCCAGGGCATGTTTGCCGCCACGGCCGCAACCATCGTCTCTGGTGCGGTGGCCGAGCGCATCAAGCTCCACAGCTTCCTCATCTTTTCCGCCATTTATGTGGCTATCATTTACCCGATCTGCGGCAGCTGGATCTGGGCTGGCGGCGGCTGGCTCAAGGAGATCGGCTTCCATGACTTCGCCGGTTCCACTGCGGTCCACTCCGTGGGCGGCTGGGCTGCTCTCGCGGCGGTCATGATTCTCGGCGCACGCAAGGGCAAGTACGGCCCCAACGGGACTGTCAGGCCCATTCCGGGCCACAGCATGCCCCTTGCGGCAATCGGAGTTTTCCTTCTCTGGTTCGGCTGGTTCGGCTTTAACG
>JAFGWW010000402.1 GCA_016936955.1 Planctomycetota bacterium
GAAGTCGTCCATGTCGAGGACGGAGAGGAGCCAGCGCATTTTTTCGGTCATGCTGGTCACGAAAATATCGTAGCCGCTTTCGTGGCGTTCGAGGGCGAGGGAGGCGATAAAGCCGAGGGTGGTGGAGGAGATGTAATCGCACTCGCCCACATCGAAAATCACATAACCGGGAACTTTCGTGACGTAACAGCGAACCTTCTCAATCGCCATACCGGCGGTATTGCCCATAATCTTGCCGGAGAAGGTTATTACGGGAATTGAGGTGACGGGGTGGAGCTCGATCTTCACATACCCCTGCTCGCCTATCATATATTTGCGGCCGGTCCAAAGCGCCGCCTCTTCCTGTTCGCTAAGTTCGCCCACGCCCATTTGATCACCCCCGTAAACCACGGTAACAGGAACAGCACCCTACGCCTCTGAAGGATGCATGTCCTTTATTTTCAGTTCGATTCTTGGATTCGAGAAATATTTGTTCAGGTCGAGATTGAAAACCACGTCCCACCTGAGCTGCCCGGCGTCCATCTGTTTCAGCCAGTCTGTATTATTAAACACAACCGCCCGATACGCAACCCCGTTTTGCGATGCATTATAAGAAAAATGCTTACCCGAACTTCCCAGCAGCTTCGGGGTTCCCGCCACCTGCACCTCCTTGGCAAGAAAGCGCGGCGTCGGATTACCCTCACCGAACGGCGCCAGCATCTCGACCTCGTTGACGAGAGAGCCGGTTACGGAACTCAGATCCAGCATGCCGTCGATATACATCTGGGGCTCAATGCTCTTTTCGCGGATCTGGTTCCGGCAGTTTTCACACAGCTCCCGGCGCAGGCCGTCGATCTGGTCGGCGGCGATTCTGAAACCGGCCGCCTGCTCGTGGCCGCCGAATGAGATAAACCTCTCGCGCGACCTGTTCATCGCGTCGTACAGATTAAGCCCGTCGATGCTACGGCCCGAGCCTTTTCCCGTCCCGTCGCCGGAGAGGGCGATGACGAGGGCGGGCTTGTTGAATTCGTCTGAGAGACGCCCCGCCACAATCCCTATCACACCTTCGTGCCAGCTCTCATCCGCAACGACAATGGCTGCGTCCCGTTCGAGATCATGCTCCGCCTCAACCTTCTTGCGCGCGAGGTCGACCATCTCGCGGCAGAGAGCTTGGCGCTCCACGTTTTTGCGGTCTAGCTCGGTTGCAAGCTTCGCTGCTTTTTCCGGATCCTCCTCGATAAGAAGGCGCAAGGCAAGGTCAGCCTCGCCCATGCGTCCCGCCGCGTTAAGGCGCGGGGCAAGCATGAAAGAAATGTCGCGCGCGGTGAGGTTGTCCGCATCCTGCCGCGCCACGTCCATCAATGCCTTGAGGCCGGGCAGCGGGGTGCGCATCGCCTTGATTCCGAAGGAGACGAGTATCCTGTTTTCATCTATCAGGGGCGCCACGTCGGCGATGGTGCCGATGGCGACATAAGGAAGAAGGGAGATGAGCGCGGTCTGGAGGCGATCCCCAACCTTCGGGGTGCCCATGTATTTTTCACAGACCGCCCACGCAAGCTTGAACGCCACGCCAGCCCCGACCAGTTCGCGGAAAGGATATTCCGAATCCTTGCGCTTTGGATCGATAACGGCGTAAGCCAGCGGGAGGTCGGGCTCGCCCTGCTCGTGGTGGTCGGTTACGATAACGTCAATGCCTGCCTGCTGAAGGGAGGCGACATGTTCGTGCTCGCAGACTCCGCAGTCTACCGTCACCACAACCCCGCGCCCGCGTTCGATCATGCGTTTCACAAAAGCGTCGGAAATGCCGTAGCCGTCCTCCATCCTGCAGGGGAGGAAATGCTCGGCCGGGTTGCCGAGGGCTTCGAAAATTTTGATAAGCACCGCGCTGGCGGTTACCCCGTCGGTATCGTAATCGCCATGAATGACGATAGGCTCCTTCTCCCGCACGGCGCGGGCCAACCTCTCGGCGGCCTTGTCGATTTCCTTGAGTTTCCACGGGGAGTGCAGATCGGCGAGGCTGGGGCGGAGAAAAGTTTTGGCAGCTTCAACCGATGGTTCGGGAAGCCTCTGGGCAAGAAGGGAGGCGGTTATTTTAGAGATGCCAAGTTCGCGGGAGATATCCCCCGCTACGCCGTTCGGCTCTGGCGCAAGCACCCATCGCAATCCGCTCAAGTCTTTCTCCGGTAAAAATTGACCTAGTTGTTAATATTGTCATGACTTGCGGATGAAATGCAAGTGCTTTATTCGTTATGCAATTACAAGTTGACGCGAAGCCGCCCGCATGAATAATGATTTGCTTGTCGGGGAACATGCATACATCCAAACAAAACGGGGCAACCGTAATGGCTGCCCCGTTGTTTAAAATTACCTGAAGTACATGAGAACTACCAGGCCATTTCCTGACTGACCGCATCGCTCTGGTTTTCTATCTCGAAATTGTTAAGCCCTTCCTTGGCCATTTTCTCCATCACCTGCTTCTTGTTTACCATGACGTTACGGTTGTTTGCCTCAAGGTCGCGCTTCCAGCTTTCGGGGTATTCGATAGTGAAATCGAATTCAACCTGCTCGCTCTTGCCGGGTTTGAGCTGGGCAATCCACTGGAGCTGGCCCGGGAACTCGGCCCCGCGCAGGGCGCGGCGCGCCTCGGAACCGTAAGTCACCTTGATCTCACCATCCTGCGCCACCGGGATCTGGTCGATGATGGAGAGGTTGACATCCTTGCCCGAGAGATTTTTGGCCGTGATGCGGAAGACGTTGGTGGTGGCCACACGGTCGCCCCGACGCCTGCGCTCAACC
>JAFGWW010000403.1 GCA_016936955.1 Planctomycetota bacterium
TAAGTCGTACGAAACCACCTTTTGGCACGTCAATCTGCGCGCCCGTGAAGTCGGGTTGGATCGGAAGCTCCCTGCCGCCACGGTCGAGCATCACCAGAAGCCGGATGCAGGAGGGGCGTCCGTAGGCGAAGAGGGCGTCCAGCGCCGCGCGGATGGTACGGCCAGTGCACATGACGTCATCGACAAGGACAACCGCCTTGTCGTTGAGGTCGAAGTTGATCTCTGTCGCCTGTATGGGCTTGAGCCCCGCTCCGGTGTGGAGGTCGTCTCTGTGCATGGTCGCGTCGATGGAACCGACCTCGATATCGGTGCCTTTGCTTTGGATCACCTTGCCGAGTCTTTCGGCCAGTATTACGCCTCTGGTCTGCAGGCCTATGATTGCCAGCCCTGTTCCCGGATGTCGGTCGGTAAGGATTTCGTCGGAGAGGCGCTGCATGGTTTCAGCCAGCCAGTCGCTATTGTAGAGCTTTGTCGCCATTTATTTTGTTCCCCCAGTTTCGGTTACAAATTTAATGCAAACGCCAATATATGTCTATGAAAATATGAGGAGATTAATCTCTGTAAGTGACCAGAATTATAGCAATTTTCATGGCCATGCGAAAGCAAAAGAGTGCATTATATAAAAGTGTTGATTTGAGGGGGTAAAACGGCTAAATTCTACCCCCTCAACCTTTTCCGGAAATAACTATGGCAGGGATGTTATCATGAATATTGAGCATATTAAGCTTATCGCAGAAGAACTTGACATAAAACTCTCGCAGGTAGAGGCCACAGCAAAGCTTTTGAGCGAAGACGCAACCGTGCCTTTTATCGCCAGATACCGTAAAGAGGCCACTGGATCCCTTGACGAAGTGCAGATTGCCGCTATCCGCGACAGGCTTGCCCAGCTTGAAGAACTTGACAAGCGGCGCGAGGCCATTCTGAAGTCACTTTCCGAGCGGGAGCTCCTGACAAATGAGCTTGAAAAGGCGGTCAAAAATGCCCAGACCATGTCCGAGCTTGAGGATATCTACCTGCCTTATAAGCCAAAGCGCAGAACCAGAGCCACAATTGCACGAGAGAAGGGACTGGAGTCTCTTGCCTTATACCTGCTTGAGCAGGATGCAGGATCGGCACCGGAGGCGGAAGCGGAGAAGTACGTTAACGCTGAGCTTAACGTTGAGTCGACGGATGACGCTCTTGCCGGGGCGCGGGATATAATAGCCGAAATCATAAATGAGGACAGCGAGATCAGGAAAAATATACGCGAGCTCTTTTCGTCCGAAGGAACCATTGCTTCGACAGTGGCTAAGGACAAGGAGGAGTCTGGCGCAAAGTTCAGGGATTATTTCGAATGGACCGAGAATGTCGCCAAAGCCCCAAGCCACCGTATCCTCGCTATGTTCAGAGGAGAGAATGAGGAAGTATTAAAACTTGCGATCCGTCCGGACGAGGGCAGGGGGATATCGGAGCTTGTAAGTAAATATGTAAAGAGCGGCCCGGCGGCGACGCAGGTCGCGCTAGCGGCCGAAGATTGTTACAAGCGCCTGCTCGCCCCCTCAATGGAAAATGAGATCAGAGGGGAACTTAAAAAGGTTGCCGACGAGGAGGCGATACGCGTTTTTGCTGACAACCTGCGCGAGCTTCTCATGGCTCCGCCTCTCGGGCGCAAGGCCGTTCTTGGTTTAGACCCCGGATTCAGAACCGGTTGCAAGGTGGTCTGTCTTGATGCTCAGGGCAAACTGCTTTACGACACCGTAATTTACGTAACCCATTCACAGAAACAGAAAGACGAGGCGGGCGCGGTGGTTTGTGCTCTTTGCCAGAAATATGGGATTGAGGCGGTCGCTATCGGCAACGGAACGGCCAGTCGCGAGACTGAAGCGTTTATCCGCTCCCTTGGCCTGCCCAAGTCTATCTCCATTATGATGGTTAACGAGAGCGGTGCTTCCATCTATTCCGCTTCTGAGGTGGCGCGTGAGGAATTTCCAGACCATGATGTAACCGTTCGCGGTTCGGTATCAATCGCCCGCCGCCTCATGGATCCGCTGGCGGAACTGGTAAAAATTGATCCTAAATCTATTGGGGTGGGACAATACCAGCACGATGTTGATCAATCCATGCTGAAGAAAAGTCTGGACGATGTGGTTGAGAGTTGCGTAAACCGCGTGGGTGTTGAGGTCAACACGGCAAGCAAACAGCTTCTGACCTATGTTTCCGGGCTTGGCCCGGTGCTTGCCGGAAATATCGTAAAACACCGTGACGAAAAGGGCCCGTTCAAAACTCGAAAGGATCTGCTCAAGGTCACGCGTCTCGGCCCGAAGGCTTTCGAGCAGGCCGCCGGATTCCTCCGCATAAACGACTCGAAAAATCCGCTCGATTCCAGCGCCGTTCATCCCGAAAGCTACGATATCGTAAACCGTATGGCTGATGATATCGGGTGCAAGGTCAATGATCTCATGTCCAGCGCCGAGTTGCGGAACAAGATCAAACTGGATAATTATATCTCTGATAAAGTAGGCCTGCCAACGCTTGTTGATATCATGGACGAACTTGCCCGTCCCGGTCGCGACCCGCGCGATAAGTTCGAGGCATTCGCTTTTGCCGACGGCGTGAACGAGATCAAGGATCTTGCGCCGGGAATGAAGCTTCCCGGCATAGTGACAAACGTAACCAACTTTGGCGCTTTTGTTGACATCGGCGTCCATCAGGACGGACTTGTGCACATAAGCGAGTTGTCTGACGAGTTTGTAAACAATCCGGCCGATGTGGTGAAGGTGCAACAGAAGGTGCAGGTCACGGTTCTTGAAATTGACGAAAAACGCAACCGCATATCCCTGTCAATGAAAACCAATCCCGGGGCTGAGCGTGCGCCGATGCGGGAAAGTAACCGCGGCGAGCGTTCGGAGTCAGGGAAAAGGCAGGGGAGTAAGCCTATCGCGCAGCCCAAGAAACAGGAGCCTTCCAGCGGCAGCAACTGGTTTACTAAAGCCATGAAGAAAAGCTAGCCGGGCGTGCTAATTACGGCAGACCGAGACGCTTGCGCATAAGCCATTCGGCAGACAATAGAATTGTGGCAAAGGCGAAAAGCAGCCAGCCGTGCCAGAGCGGAATGTGAACAATCTCGCGCTTCATTCTAGCCTCGTCGGCGAAAGAGGCCATTTGGGAGGTCAGATCCTCGAGGGATATGGCTTCACCTCCGCTTTCGCGGGCGACTCTTGCAAGAGCCTTGCGGTCCGGGTTCATGCGCTCAAACTCACCACGTCCGCCACGGTATCTGATATCCATGGCCTTCGAGGCGATTTCTTTTTCAGAGGCGCTGGCTGTTACTTTAAGCTTGATCTTACCCGGCCTGTCTGAAACAAACCGCCCTTCGTACGCACCTTCTATTCCCGGGGTTGCGGTAAAGCCGAATTTACCTATAGATTCCTCGCCCATAAGCGCTTCGCCGGATATGGACAGCGCACCCTCACCGGAAAGGTTTCTGACATTTGCCGACAGGGTTATGCTTTCGCCGACTCTGGCGACTAGTTTTGACGCGGTTACTGAGAAAGAAGTGTTGTCGCCGGGATCGGTCATTGCCGTGCCGGAAAGCCAGCGGATCGCCTGTCCCCAGAATTTCGCGTGCGGATCCGCGCCTGTCGCACCACCCATACCCAAATGCCAGCGCCATGAATCGTTGCCGTGGAAAGACAGCACCCGCCCTCTTCCATAAGGCATTGCAACCAGTACCGGCATGTTGGCATTGCCCGAGACGTCAGCAGCAAGGAGAACTGTGGCGGTAGGGCGCAGGGAGCTGACCCCATATATTCCGCCAAGCGCGGGCAGCGATTTCACCGGCTCCTTGCCTTTGATGCCGAAAAACTGCCGTAAATTCTGACAGGCAGGATGGTCATAACCGTCCTTGGTCAGGAACAGGCTTTTAATCTCCTTACCCGGACGCACAGTCCCCGAGGGCATGGCAGGGAATACACTCGCCATTGCGCTGCCTGAATAATCAGATGATTCGCCAAGCGTGGATGGGGACGAGAGTAAAAGAAGCCCCATTCCTTTCGATACCGCGTCAGAGAGAAGCTTCAAGTTAGTCTCGCCGAAAGATTCGGCCGAGATGTCTCCAAGCACGAGAACGTCGATTGCGGCATATTCAGCACTGCTCGCAGGTATGCCCTCAAGCTCCATGCCGTGTATCGAGCCCTGCCGCAGGAAATTCGCTCCCCGTATCCTGACAAGGCTCATGAATTCGATGCCGGGGTCGGTTGAGAGGGAACGGCGCAGGAATTTGTATTCTGGGCGTATCGTCCCTTCCAGATATACGACGCGCGGAAGTTTGTCATGAACAGCCAGGGGGAAGGAGACTGAATTGTTTTCTATAAATTTTTCGCCGGGCAGGGGATCGGCGAAGACCGACAGATCCATCAAACCTGTCGCAGCGGGATGGAAGTTTATCGTTACCGGTTGCACGCCTTTTTGACCGTCCAGAACAAGTTCACTGCGGGCCAGAATCTCGTTACCGGATTTAAGGGATATGTTGACCGTCTTGCCGGCGAACCCGCTTGCATCGATATTGGCTACGATCGGAGTAACCGATCCTACGGGGACGCTGTCCCTGTGGTCTAGACTTTCGATCATCAGGTCGCGGTATGATTCTTTTTCGTTGATATCAGTTCCTACGACCACAGTATCGACCGGGATTTTCATGGAAATCGCCTGACTCTGCCAGTCGAGGCCCGTGGTGTCGTTGCCGTCGGAGAGAAGGATTATTCTGGTAACCGGAGGCCGGATGGAACTGATCTTTTTAAGGGGGGCGGATATGTCGCTCTCGTCGCCGGATGGGGTTAAGGTAAGAAGGTCGTCGCCCGAGAGCGGCATGGATACGGTATCGGCGAAGGGGATAATCTGTAAGGAAAGGCCGGGGATATTCTTGATGACCTCTTCCGAGTCGTTTGCCGCAAGGGCGGCGGACTTGAGCCGGGAAGGCCCGTTCTCGCTGTCCTTTACAGCCATGCTCGATGATTTGTCGAGAAGCATTACAATGCTGTGTTCTTCTGTCTTGTTTCTGGTGATGTCGAGTTCTGGCTGGATGACTAGAAGAAGAAGGCAGATTGTTCCCACCGCCCGAAGTGTTGCCGGGATTATCCAGCGTTCTCCGGCCAGCTGCCTTACCCTGTGCGGGTAGGCGCGCGCAATGACCATCACGGTTATCGCCGCGATAGCGATAATCCAGTACCAGGCGTAACCGGAGGCGAAGGTCAGGGCAGCGTCCGTATTCATTGCCTAAATTATGCCTTATATTGTCTGCAGGTCAAGATCGGGCATAAAATGCAACAAGCGCCCCGCGAGGGACGCCTGTTGTGAAGCACGAATAGAAAACGAGCTTTATTTCTTCTCATCCTTCTTCGCGGGGTCGATCCAGCGCTTGCGACCGCGAACCTTGACGCGGATCTTGCCGGCGTCTTTCTTGTTACGGACTTCGTTCTTCTTGCGACTCTTGATTACCCTGAGCTTGAACTCCATGATATACCTTCCTTTTTTATATTAAAAGAGCAAATGGATTTATTTCAACTGTCCCTTTATATACTCGACAACTTCCTTGATCGCAATACGTTTCTGCTCCATTGTGTCGCGATCACGGATTGTTACGCATTCGTCGTTGAGGGTGTCGCCGTCGACGGTTATGCAGTAGGGGGTGCCTACCTCGTCCATTCTGCGGTAGCGGCGGCCAATGGCTCCGGCCTGATCGTAGAAGCAGTTTATGCCCTCGTCGAGCATGGTGTTCATGATCTCTTTCGCCTTTTCCGGCATGCCGTCCTTCTTGACCAGAGGGAAGATGGCGGCCTTGATCGGTGCAACCTTCGGGTGGAAGCGCAGAACCACGCGCACCTCCTCCTCGCCCTTGGCGTTGGTGAGGATTTCCTCGTCATAAGCGTCACAGAGGAAAGCGAGGGCGGCGCGGTCGGCGCCGGCGGCAGGCTCAATGACGTAAGGGATATAACGGTTCTTCGTCTCGGTCTCGAAATATGAGAGATCCTTGCCGGTAAACTCGGAGTGCTTCTTGAGGTCGTAATCGGTACGATTGGCGATACCCTCAAGTTCGCCCCATTCGCCTTCGCCATCTTCGTTCTCGAAGGGGAAGAAGTATTCCACGTCGGCGCAGGCCTTGGCGTAGTGGGCGAGTTCTGATTCCTCGTGGTCGCGAAGGCGGAGCCTGTCCGGCTTCATGCCCATGCGCATGTACCAGTTAAGGCGTTCGTTCCTCCAGTACTCGTACCATTCCTCGTCAGTGCCGGGTTCGCAGAAGAATTCCATCTCCATCTGCTCGAACTCGCAGGTGCGGAATGTCAGGTTGGAGGTGGTGATTTCGTTACGGTAACTTTTGCCGGTCTGGGCGATGCCGAACGGCGGCTTCATGCGTGAGGAATCGAGAATGTTCTTGAAGTTCACAAACATACCCTGCGCAGTTTCCGGGCGGAGGTAAACCGCGGTCTGGCCGACAATCTCGGAGAGTTTCTCGCGGCGCGCTTTGGCGTCAAGTCCGGCGAGTTCGTCCACGGCGTTGGCTATCTGCTGAACCGGATCAACGGGGCCGAGGGAGGTGCGGAACATCAGATTGAACTGACGCTCTTCCGAAAGATCGGTGCTGCCGCAGACGGGGCAGACGTAACCACGCTCGTCGACCTTGCCTTTGAGTTTGTTCCCCTTGCTCTTGCCACCTTCGACGTACTCCACTTCGCTTCCGACTTCGGCACGCGGCGCGTGGTCAGCACGGAAGCGCTCTTTGCAGTTACGGCAGTCGACGA
>JAFGWW010000404.1 GCA_016936955.1 Planctomycetota bacterium
TCTCTGCAATAGGCAGAGAAAAGAGAGCGAGCCATAGTGGGCGGATTTCTGACAATCACCCCGCAGGAATGCGCGGACAAGATTAAAAAAGCAAGACGCATCTGCGCCCTCTCCGGCGCGGGGGTCAGCACCGCCGCCGGCATCCCCGACTTCCGCGGCCCCAACGGGTTATACACCACCCGCAGCTATGATCCGGACAGGGTTTTCGATATCGATTTTTTCCACCGGGACCCGTCCGAGTTTTTCCGTTTCTCCCGCGACCTGCTCGAGATCGTCGGCAAACTTGAACCAACTTTCACCCACCGTTTTTTAGCCGAGCTTGAGGCGTGTGGCAAACTTACCGGCATCATCACCCAGAACATAGACCCCCTGCACCAGCTTGCCGGATCGGAGAAAGTAATTCCCATACACGGCAACTACGCCACCGGCCACTGCCTGGCCTGCGGAAAGAAATACGGTTTTGCCGAGATGGAGAAGATGATCAGGACCAGCCCCGTCCCCCGTTGCGACTGCACCGGCAAGGGGGTGGTAAAACCTGACGTGGTATTTTTCGGAGAGGCGGTTTACGGGATGGAGGATGCCTGCAGGCTGGCAACAGAGTGCGACCTCTTTTTTGTACTGGGAAGCTCTTTGACAGTCTATCCGGCCGCATCCCTGCCGCAGATGGCGCGCTGCGAGAAAATCGTGGTAAACCGAGGAGGGCCGGAAATGTCCTTGTCTGGCGGGGCTTTTCTGGCGGATTGCGATCTTGATGATTTTTTCCTTTCTGTAAAATCACATTTGCGCGAGAATGATTTCCGGGCAGATTGAAAGGCGCTTGATGAAGAGTCACCGGCAGCAATTCCTCGTTGGCGGGGCGGGATTTATCCGCATCCATGAGGACGATGTAATAAAGATGGGGCGCACGGAAGACAACGACGTTGTGGTCCGTGACACTTTCGCATCCCGCCACCACGCGGTGGTGAGGAGCCACACCGGGCGCGTGATTATTCAGGATCTGGAATCACGCAACGGCACATGGGTAAACGGGGAGAGGGTTGATACGGCGGAGCTCAAGGATGGGGACAGGCTTGAGTTCGGCTCACAGATATACATATACCGCGATGTGGAAAATTCCGAAGACCAGCACCTCGAGCTCTTCGATTTTCTCGACAACAACGTCGACACAGCCGCCATCGTCACGCCGGATTCGGCCATACCCAAGAATGATTTCGGCGGTTCGGTCAGCGCAATGCCCATTCTTGAAATATGCCAGATGGCGGAACTCTCCCGGCGTAGCGGGATGCTTATCGTCCATCCCAAGAAAGGCGAAGAAGGTAAGCTTTACTTCGATAACGGCCAGATAATCCACGCCTCTACCGAGAGTCTCAAGGGAGAGGACGCGGCCTTCGAGATTCTGGCAAGGAAAGACGGCTCCTTCCGTTTCCACGCCATGCCGGAGAGGGTGGAGAAGAACATCAGCCGCATTACCTCAGCCCTGCTGCTCGAAGCCATGCGCAGGCAGGACGAGGGCTAGCCCCACCTCTCGCGCCATTGCTGGAACATCAAGACGGTCCAGAGATATGCCTGCCAGCCGCGTTTTCCGGAGAGATGCTCTTTCCATTTACGGGCAACCACCTCGGCATTGAAATAACCTTCGCGGCGCAGCCTTTCCGGCGCAAGCAGATCCCCCGCCCACTCGCGCAGGGGCCCGCGCAGCCACTCGCCAATCGGTGAGGCAAACCCCATTTTCGGCCGCTCGATAATTTCTTCGGGAACATACTTATACAGAAGCTTGCGCAGCAGCCACTTGCTTTTGCCGTTGCGCATCTTCATCGACATGGGCAGGCTCCACGCAAATTCGCAGAGGTGGTGGTCGAGGAACGGGATTCGCGTCTCCAGACTGTTTGCCATTGCCGCCCTATCCACCTTCACGAGAATATCCCCCGGCAGATAAGAGATAAGATCGATAAACATCATCCGCTCGGTTATGGAATCAACCTTCGCCCATCGCGCTGAATCGGTGACGGCAGTAAGGGGTTCCGTCCCTCCGAGAACAAGCTCGGACGGCCTGTTCCAGACCGAGATCAAACGGTGATACATCTCCTCCGGGGTCTCGGCGGTCAGGACTTCGGAGAGCTTATGCAGCTTGTCGCCGGGATGGGTCTGCTTCGCGGATGCAGGAAGCACGGGGCCGAAAAAGGAGAATAGCCGATCCCACGTCCAGGGTGAAAAAATGCCCAGAGCTCCGGAAAGCGCGGGGCGCATGAAGCGAGGGAACTTTCGGGTAAAAGACCAGATATTATTGAGCCACATATAGCGGGTGTAACCGCAGAAGAGTTCGTCGCCAGCGTCACCGGAAAGGCTTACGGTTACGTTACGGCGAGTGATCTGCGAGACAAGAAAGGTCGGCACCTGCGAGGAATCGGCGAAAGGTTCGTCGTATATATCGGCAAGCCGGGGAACCACGGAGAGTGAATCCTCGGGGCTGACATATATCTCCGTATGGTCGGTGCCAAGGTGATCGGCAACATTGCGGGCATGGTTGGCCTCGTTGTACGCATCGTCGGTAAAACCGATAGTAAATGTTTTGACCGGCATTCCGTGCATCGACTGCATGAGCGCCACAATGAGGGACGAATCAATGCCGCCGGAGAGGAACGCGCCCACCGGGACGTCAGCCACCATCTGCCTGCCGATTATGCCGCGGAGCATGCTTTCCAGTTTATCGAGAGCCTCGGCGTCACTCCCGGCAAAAGGTTCGGCCAGACGACGCTCAACCGCCTCCCGTGCATTCCAGTATGGCTTTATTTCATGGGCCATGCCGTTACCGTCAAAACGCGCACGCAAGACTGTCCCGGGCTCAAGCTTAAAGACATCGCGGAAGATTGTCCACGGCGCGGGAACATAGGTATGGCGCGCGTAAAGTGAGAGGGAATTGCGGTCAATCTCGGGTTGCCAGAAAGAACAGGCGTGAAGCGACTTCAATTCCGAAGCGAAAATCAGGCGGCTGTTATGGATGGAATAATAAAGGGGCTTCTCGCCAATTCGGTCGCGTACCAGATAAAGCTCGCGCTCGCGGTTATCCCACACAGCAAAGGCGAACATGCCGGTAAACTTTTCGAGGCTGGCCTCAATCCCCCACTTCTCGAAAGCGAAGAGCATCACCTCCGTATCGGAATGGCCGCGCCACTCCGTACTTCCGGCGGCTTCAAGCTCTTTCCGCAGATCGGAGAAATTATAAATCTCTCCGTTGAAGACCATGGTGTAACGCCCGGAAGGAGAAGTCATGGGCTGGCTGCCGGCGGGAGACAGTTCAAGAATGGAAAGGCGGCGGTGGGAGAGAAAAACGCCCGCGTCGGCATCGCCCCAGACACCGCTCTCGTCCGGCCCACGGTGGGTGATGGCCTCGGCCATAGACCGGGCGACATTGTGATAGTCAGTCGCTCCGTCTCTCGCAAGCAATCCGGCTATGCCGCACATACACGCCCCTTCCCGCCACCCGGCCCGGAAAATAAGCCGGCATATTCGTGCCCCCTTGGGCAAACCTTCATTATGTGACTATCAGCAATCATTGCAAGACCTCAGCAGTGGATGGCGGATTATTTACGGGAAGCAAAGAGGCTTAAAAGAGCGGATATTTTTCTACGGTAATTTTCGCCGCCACATTATAATTCTGCTACAGCGACGGGAATAATCGGCAGCCCCGCTGTAAAAGTCACGGGCAGAACAATTCGCAGCGGCGCCGCATTTTCGTCGGGAGAAGAGGCGCAACGAACACTATCCGGCAATTCGCTAGCCAATGGAGCTGAAATTATGCTTACACACAATCTGGGGTTTCCGCGCATCGGCCTTAATCGCGAACTCAAACGCGCGCAGGAGCAATTCTGGAAAGGCACGATTGACGAAGAGGAATTACAGAAAGTCGCAAGCGAGTTGCGCATGCGGCACTGGAAGCTTCAGGCGGCCCAAGGCGTCGACATCATTCCCGTGGGTGATTTCTCCCTTTACGACCACATGCTAGAAATGAGCGCAGCCCTCGGCGCGGTGCCGGAAAGGTTCGGCTGGGACGGCACGAAGGTGGATCTCCGCACTTTTTTCAACATGGCCCGTGGCGGGGAGAAGGCTCATGCCATGGAGATGACAAAGTGGTTCGACACCAACTACCACTACATCGTCCCCGAATTCACGAAGCAGCAGACATTCAAGCTTTCGTCCGACAAAATCTTCAACGAAGCGGAGGAGGCGAAGGCGGCCGGATTCACGATCAAGGCCGTCCTGCCGGGGCCGGTTACCTACATCCATCTGGGCAAGGTTATGGGGGAAAAGTTCGACCGTTGGGAACATCTGAACGCGATCCTCAGCGTCTACGAGGAGATAACCAAAAGGCTTGCAAAAGATTGTGAGTGGATCCAGTTCGACGAACCGGCCATGGTACTAGACCTCCCTGAACCGGTGCGGGAAAAATTTATTCCTGTATACAAGCGCCTCAAGGCGGTCGCGGGCGGGACGAAGGTAATGGTAGCAACATATTTCGGCGGTCTTGGCGAGAACGAAGAGCTTGCCGCAAGTCTTCCTGTCGACGCGCTTCACGTTGACCTTGTGCGCTCGCCGGAAACTGAGCAGAGCCTGCCGGAAAAGATTCCCGCGTCCATGGCGCTCTCGCTGGGAATAGTGAACGGAAGAAATATCTGGCGCGTGGATGCGGAAAAAGCTCTCGGCGTAATTGAAAGAGTGAAAGGTAAAATCGGCGCGGAGCGGATAATGCTTGCGCCGTCATGCTCCTTGCAGCACGCGCCCATTGATCTCGACGCAGAAACCGGGCTTGATCCGGAGATTCGTAACTGGATGGCTTTCGCCAAACAGAAGTGCGCCGAGCTACGCCTCCTCGCAGACATCGAGGAAAACAAGGACGTCTCGCAGGCACTGGAGGAAAACCGGAAAGCATGGGCATCCCGCCGCGCAAGCCCGCGGGTCATGAATGAAAAAGTTCGGGCGCGCATGAGCTCCATTACAGAAGACATGTATGAAAGGAGCTCGCCCCATGGAACGCGCAAGGCAAAGCAACAGGAGGTATTCAATCTCCCCTGCCTTCCCACCACGACCATCGGCTCCTTCCCGCAGACGGGAGAGATAAGGAAAATTCGCCGCCAGTTCAAGAACGGGGAGATAAGCGAAAACGCATACAGAGTAGCGATGGAAGGCTTTATCAAAGACGCGGTCGTCTTCCAGCACGAAGTCGGGCTTGACGTTCTCGTCCACGGCGAACCGGAACGCAACGACATGGTGGAATATTTCGGGGAGCAGCTTGAGGGATTCTGCTTTACCGCCAACGGATGGGTGCAGAGTTATGGAAGCCGCTGCGTAAAGCCGCCGGTAATTTTCGGCGACGTCTCCCGCCCACGCCAGGTGACGGTGGAGTGGATAAAGTATGCCCAATCCCTTACAGACAAGCCGATGAAGGGGATGCTGACGGGGCCGGTAACTATCCTGTGCTGGAGCTTTGTCCGCGACGACCAGCCGCGCAAAGATACGTGCAAACAGATCGCCCTCGCCATACGCGACGAGGTCTGCGACCTCGAACGGGCGGGGATTGGCATGATCCAGATCGACGAGGCTGCCCTGCGCGAGGGCCTGCCCCTGCGGCGAAAAGAGTGGGATGAATATCTCGAATGGGCCGTCGGTTCGTTCAAGCTGACCGCGAGCGGAGTGGGCGATGCGACCCAGATCCACACCCACATGTGCTACAGCGAATTCAACGAGATCGCCGAGTGGATTGCCAAGATGGACGCCGACGTTATCAGCATTGAGGCAAGCCGGAGCAAGATGGAGCTCCTAAATGTCTTCGAGGATTTCGAATACCCCAATGATATCGGCCCTGGCGTTTACGATATCCACAGCCCCCGCGTACCCTCCGAGGAGGAGATGGTGGAGCTTATCCGCAAGGCGCTCAAGGTTGTCCATTACGAAAAGCTCTGGATCAATCCCGACTGCGGCCTCAAGACCCGGGCCTGGCCGGAGACGACAGCGGCACTGAAAAACATGGTGGCCGCCGCAGAGAAGATGCGAATATAAACCGCTATCGGCTATTTCTTTTTGGAGACACCAAGCAGGTCGAGAGCAGCTTTCGCAAATTTTTCGCCCAGAGTTTTGAACCCCGCATCGGTGTAGTGGATTCCGTCGCGCGGGAGTTCGTCGGTATCGACCCAGGCCGCCTTCTTGTTGGACTTGGCCACTTTTACCTGCGCCTCGCGAATCTGCACCCAGTGCGGGTTGGAATTGCAGAAGGTGCTGAGGCGGCCGATGACATAGGAGATGTCCTTGCGCTTGAGATCCTTTTCGAGTTGCTTGAAAAGCCCTTTCAGGCACTCGGCATAAATTGCGCCTTTCTTGTCCACCGCGTCCCGCTCGCCCTGCATCCAGACAAAGACCACACTGTCGATTTTCTTACCTTCGATCTTTGCCTTTACGCTATTCACCAAACGGTCGTACATATCGCCAATTTGGGTCGGGTCGTCGCCCTTGCCGACCTTCCATTTTTTATACCAGCGCTTGATCGATTGGCCACTCTCCGCATCTTTTACGACAATTATCTCATCGTCCGGCAGCGCAGCCTTGAGGGTTGGGGTAAAAGAAACATCCGGGTCAAGCTTGTGCATGTTGCTCTGCCCCGAAAGGATAAAGAGCCGCACCTGCCCCTTCTCTCCGGCAAAAACCGCCCCGCAAAAGACAAATATCGCAACCGCCGCCAACATGTAGCTGGTTCTCAACGTCATCGCAAGCTCCTTCTCTCGTGAAGATTTGATCTTTGAAATACCGCTTAATTGCACTTTAAAGCGCTTTAATCTACTTGTCAAGCACGTACCTGCTAATTCCTGCCCAAAATGACATGAACATCCGGACAGACGGGGTGAAAAAAATCGGGAGTGGCATTGGCGATATTTTTTCCTCGCAACATATCTCCAATAATATCATGGACATAGCAGGCAGAATGGCATTTATTAGTGAAGAATAAATACTTTTCGCGTTACTTCTGCGGTTCACGCGGATTCTGGATAGTGAAAGGGGAAAGTAAAATGGAAACAGGCCACGAAAACATCGACGCTTGCATCAGCGCCGTCCTCAGCGGGGAGATAAACTGCTTCGAGGAGTTTATTCTGGCTTGCCAGCAGGAGGTGTGGAAAGTTGTCGCGTCGGCAAGGTTTGACCACGCCACTTCCAGCGACCTTACCCAGAAAACGTTCATACAGGCATATGAACAGCTCGACAAATACAAGCCCGGCACCAACCCCATTTTCTGGATCAAGGAGATCGCCCGGAACCTTGTCCGCAAGGAGATTCGCACGCGCAGAAGCAGGAGCCGCATCATGGAGGCTTACCGGCAACGGCTTGAAGAACGCATGCACTCTTCATCACAGCATGAGACCTACACCGGGAAATATGAAAGCGCCCTCTCCCGCTGCATGCGGGAGCTTTCCGAGCGTGGGCGGGAAGCGATAAGGCTCCACTATACGGAAGGCAAAAGTTTCGCCGCCATCAGCGAGGCGTTGGACACAACGGCCGTTGCGGCCAAGCAGCTTGTTTACCGTCTGCGCACCTCTCTGCGCACCTGCATCGAGATGAGGATGGCGAATGATGAATAAAAGCGAAACCCTTATTGAAAAACTGCTAGACGGCTCCATAAGCGAGGAGGAAGAGCGGGAACTGTGTTCGCTTATTGATAATGGAGAGGTCGAGAAAAAAACGGTGCTCGACCTGCTTGAGCTCGACTCCGCCCTCCGCGGCATGGAGGTGAGGATAAACAAGAGCGAAAGCATAATGAGCCAGATCCGGCATGCTGAAGCGAAAAAAACACAGGAGAAGGTTCTTGAATCAATAAAAGGCTCCGCGGCGACACCGAAAAGGATAAACCTTCGGAAAGCCACCGGGGCACGGCACAGCAGAAATCATGACAGCGGAATATTTATACGCCTCTCAGTCGCTGCGAGCATACTCATCATTTTCGGGGTTGCGATTTACAACAGCCTTTTCGTATCGGAAGCGCCAGCCAACTGGATCGCCACGCTGGAAGCATCCTCCGGAAAAGTCAGCATCAGGCGTGATGATAAGCTTATTCCACTGGGCCTTAACGACCAGCCGCTCAAACTTATAAACGGGGACAAGATAACTACCGCCCCCGCCTCCACGGCGAAGATAAAGTACAAGGGAGAGGAGACTGCAATCACTCTCGCAACAGGCTCTGACCTCAAGCTCTTCACCGACCCTGTAACCGGCGGAAAGCGGCTTCATCTCGACAGCGGCATGATTGAATGCTCGGTGACGAAGCAACCGGCAGGGAGCCCATTCATTCTTGAAACCGCCGAGAGCATCGCCACGGTTGTGGGCACGGAGTTTACCCTCCAGGCCATGCCGGGCAAAAGTATACTCGCGGTAAAAGAAGGTGCTGTACGCTTCTCGCTTTACGGCCGCAAGGAGTTCAGGCTGGTGAAGGGCGGGGAGCAGGCGTCGTCTTCAGACCTTACGATGGAATACGCCGCGGCTGACGCCCCGATAATTATCGAAGCCGAGAAATTCGGCAACGGCGCTAAAGCCGAACTGGCGACCAGAGAGAGCGCTGGCCTGTGTCTGGAAAGCCCGGAAGCGGACGGGGGCGCCAATGGCGGATTCTGCGTAACCGCCCCGCGCATTGGCGTTGAACTCAGCGGCACAGTTGATTTACCCAAAGGCAGATGGAACCTGTGGGTGAGGTACCGCGACGACATGAACGGCAGCCAGGCCTTCGAGGTTCTGGTCGACGGAAAACGAATAGCAAACCACAAATCTAAAGGCGAAATGGATTCGTGGGAGTGGGCACGTTTCACCTTCGAAAGCAGCGGGGAACACACCCGGCTTGCGCTGCGCTCGCTCTCAGACTCGAAACTGGCGCCGGAAGGATTGAGTAAACCAAACATCCCATTCAGGATGGCCAACAGATGGGATACGATTATATTAACCCGTAACGCGCAGTACAAACCTGAGGAACGGTAACACCTCGAGGCGTTCGCCAGGTCTGCACGCGCATTCTTTACCTTAAAGCCCTGAACAGGCAAGGAGGATTATTTGTGTGCGACCACCTCAGCAAACAATGTTCGCGATATTTGCGAACCCTGATATGCGGCGCGGCGCTAATGGCGTTTTCGTCCGTTCTTTTCGCCGCCGACACAGTCGGCATCTGGGATCGATTTGAAAAATCGGCCACCAATGACACGGCTTATGCCGACCCGCTTCGCGATGTACGTCTTGACGTAACCTACACCCGCCCCGACGGCAAGACGGTAAAATTCTGGGGATTCTGGGACGGCGGAAGCACGTGGCGCATCCGCTACATGCCCGACATGCTCGGCGAGTGGAGTTACTCCGCAACATTCTCCGACGGCAAAGCAGGAACCAGCGGTTCCTTCACCTGCGTCGAGTCCACCATCCCCGGCATGGTTGCCGCCGACGAGAGCAACCCGATCTGGCTCGGATACAAGGGCGGCAAGCACGGAACGTTCCGCGCCTTCCATGGCGGCCCCCCGCTGTTCAAAACCAGCTTCAGTGACGCCAACCGCAAGGCATTTCTCGATTGGGCGCAGGCACAGAAATACAACCTCCTCTCGGTCAATGATTTTCAGGGGAGTGGTTTCCCCCAGCGCTGGCCCATCGATCCGGCAAACTATCGCCAGATTGAGGGCGTGCTGAACGACATGGCAAACAGGCGCATGGTTTATTTCCCCTTCGGGGGTTTTTTCCCGAACGAAAGCGAAGACCGCCCATCGAACGACGCCGACGCGACCCTGCTTATAAATTACTACACCGCCCGCTTCGGCCCATACTGGAATATCCTCTTCAACCTTGCCGGGTTTGAAGCGGAGAAATATTTATCATACGACAAGATCCGCGCTTACGGCACCGAGGTTACCGCCCA
>JAFGWW010000405.1 GCA_016936955.1 Planctomycetota bacterium
GCATCCATGCAGTCGTCTTTATCAAAGAGGGGGGCAATAATCGTGTGATTCGGAACTGTCCGAATTCCGGGAAGTTATTTAGGACCATATCCTAAAGCGGGTGGTTGTTTAGTGAATCCGCGAGATGATTTACCGCAGTCTTCTTATAGGGACGGATTGTCATGTTCCGATTGCCATCGAAGTGCCGAAATTGCGCCATAAGTCGCCACCAGAAATGGGACTAGGTAAGTCAATACTGCCTTTATGATATAGGTTCGCTGGATGCTATGAAAATCGAGAAAAACCAGGCTTACCATAGCATCCGGTTGGTTGATCAGGTTTAGGACGGTTCCTACAATCATTGCGACTCGGAACGAGTGGCGATAAGTGCCATTTTGCCGGATTAGCCGGTGAAGACTCAGCCAATTCCGCCTTTGGTTTCTGGAGATAGTCACAGCCAATATGCCCTCTGAAAAAATTAAACATGGATATTGCGCAGTCATAGGCCTGCGTTAAGTTTTATGTTGCCTTTGCTGTCAAGCTCAAAGTTGCCGCCTGCAAGAGCCGAAGCCCATCGCGCGGTTTTTTCGAAGTTGCCCAAGGAAAAAAGATGGCAACCGGAAAAATAGGTTTGTTCTGTACTCATAGAATGTTTAACCAGGGATAGAACAAGATTGTCGGGCGTTGCTACGGCGGCAAGCCTAAGCATTTTGGCCGGATGTTTTGCCAGCGTCTCTATGGAGGCGCCGACGCCGCAGAAGCGGGCTTGCTTAATCAAACCGGATAGGGTCGATACGCCATGCAAGCCAACCTTAACCGGAAGACAGATGCCTGATCGACTCAACTGCTGAGCCCATTCGGCTACCGGCGCGAAGTCGAAGAAAAACTGTGTTACCAAGGACACAGGCAGTTGTCTGCGCTCCCCGTACTGCTGCTTTTCCAGTAATGCATTCATCAGATCGGCATTGCCGACAGCAGGATGTCCTTCCGGATGACCGGCAAAGCGCAGATCGCCTATCCCATGACGTTCCAAAATCCCACTGTTCACTAGGCTCATAGATGAACTGTAAGGCCCCAACGGCTGATCGTAATTTCCCCCGGCAATCACCAGCGCCGCTCTGATCTCTGCTTGGCGATTTAAATTTTCTAACCAACGATTTAATTTATCTTCACTGGCTATCGCGCGTGCCGCGATATGCGGGACTGGAACCATGTCTTCGTCCCTTAAGCGCTTTGCCAGGGCCACAACCTCTTCAGGTTGCGTGCTGGGCGTAGACACGATGTAGACCTCCGTCCCTTCTTCCAGGTAATGGCGAAAATCGTCGATCTTTGACGCTTCCCGTGTCGTTATTTCGATACTGAACCCCGAAAGTATCGATCTGAGCCTTGTGGCTACTTCACTGTCGTTGGGCGCTTCCAAGTCGTTCGCATCGTGATTTTGTAGGTTAGGAATAAACATTTCTCTGCCATTATTTTACGTTATTGTGAAATTTCGTTGCCTTATAAATCTTTAATACCGTTTATTAGTGTTGCAAAATATAACATAAACGTAATATTATGTTAGCACGTCTAAGACGTGATTCCAATATCAACACAACGGAGGAGCAGTAATATGAACACACAACGAAAAAAGGTCACCCTCAAAACATTGGGCGATAAGATTGCAAGAGGCGAGAAGATTGTCGGCATGGAATGTCATGACACGCCCAGCGCCATCATGGCGGAAGAACTGGGCATGGATCTTTTATGCGTGGGGAGCCCGGGACCCATGGCGCTGTTTGGGCATAAGAGCATGAATACCGTTGATTTCCAGGAACAGCTCTATTTTCTGGAGGCGGTGCTGCGAGGCGCATCAACGCCATTTATTTGTTGTAATATGCCTAATACAACCGCTTGCGTATCCGAAGCCGATGCCGTGCGCAATGCCTCGGAGATTCAACGGCGCGGTGCGGATGGGGTGCATATCGAGCCTCATCACAAAACCGTCAAGATGGTTGAAGCCATCGTCGGGGCGGGCATACCGGTCATCGGGCATTTCGGCGTTCAAGGCGAACGCTGGTCTCAGGTGGGCAGTTATTTACCGAGGGGGCGTACAGCGGAAGATGCCGCCGATATCGTCAAGCTCATCAAAAGTTGCATCGATGCCGGTATCAGCACGGTACTGCTGGAGCATGCGTCAGAAGAGTTGGCCAAGTGGTGTTATGAAAATCTGCCGGTGCCGGTTGCGAGCCTGGGTTCCGGCCCTTATGCGCACGGCATTTTTCACGTTTCCTCCGATATTATCGGCTGCTCGGCTTTTCCTACGCCGCCCAAGCGCAATCCCTTCGGAAATGTCTGGCAAAACATGAAAGATGCCTACAGCAAGTATTATGAAGCGGCCCGCTCAGGCTCGTATCCGAATCCGGAAGATTCACATCATATGGGGGAAGGCGAGTTTGAAAAGTTTCTGGATTTGGTCGCCAAGTCTTAGTTTTCTATACAAGCCCTATTCAGTCAGCAAGTCACCGTGCCGCAGAATTGGAACGTGATCGTTTGGTCAAATACCAAGTAAACATGGCCAAATCTGCGGCCTCTTCAAAAAGCGAGGCATTGCTGAAATGGCGTTGCGCCCCAAAGTTTGCTCCCTATTTTGTTCCCCTGTGCCCGAACAGGAATTTAATTGAAAATATTGACTCATATGGCATATTTTGTGAAATAATTTTATTAAGAAAACATAAATTTTCCCGACTAAATCTACCTCTTTTTCGATACTCTTATTTTTCCTAATGGTCATATTTTGTAATGCGTCTACCTCCGAAAGAACAGCGTGATTTCCTTAAAATCGGTGAATTGGCTGATGAACTAGGAACAACCCCTAGGACCATACGCTTGTATGAAGAATTAGGCGTCATTGTTCCTGACCGTACGCCAGGCGGTACGCGTCTCTATGGCCCTAAAGACAAGAAGCGTATGGCTATCGCGCTACGCCTGGGGCGGTGCGGAATCGATCTGGAGTTCCTAAAGCGGCTTGCGTGCACCCGCCAGGAATGCAGCTCGGGGAAAGCGGCCTCAGCAGCCATGCAACCGTTGCTGGACGACTTGCGTCACCGGATTCACGGCCTGCTGGAAGA